>CAZWXI010000001.1:0-108933 GCA_964637845.1 uncultured Hyphomicrobiales bacterium
ATCTTATTTAGAGAATCCGCATTGTAAAATGTACGGAGCTCATCCGAATAAAAATCCCGACTATTTTTATAAGAATTCTTATGCTCATGAATACATTTTCATTCATCGCGGCAGAGGTGTGTTATTTTCTGATTATGGAAAACTCAAATTTGTAGAAGGCGACCAAATCGTTGTTCCGCAATCAACTATTTATCAAATGTTTTTCGATAGTTTTGATGATAACAAAATTGTGGTAATTGAATCTGCTACACCATTTGAAATACCCAAACATTATCGCAACGAATACGGACAATTAGAAGAACATGCTCCGTACGAGGAACGCGATTTCAAGCTACCCGAATTTCAGGGATCCATAGACGAAACCGGTGAATTCCAATTACTGATGAAAGCGGGCAACAGACTCTTCGAATACATATTGCCGAATCATCCCTTCGATGTTGTAGGTTGGGATGGCTATCTATATCCATATAGCTTCAATATTAAAGATTATAATCCCAAAGTCGGCAGAATTCACTTGCCACCGCCTGTGCATCTTTTGTATAATACCAAGCATTTTGTTTTATGCAACTTCAACCCGCGACCCTTCGACTGGCATGAGAACGCAGTTCCGGCACCTTATTATCATTCAAATATTGACAGTGCCGAGGTCCTATACTATGTTGAGGGCGACTTCATGAGCCGAAAAGGAGTAGGTATCGGTTCAGTAACATTGCATCCGTTGGGCATTCCGCATGGACCACAACCCGGCAAAACCGAAGCGAGCATCGGAGCTGACTTCACTCATGAGTATGCTTTGATGTTGGACACTTTCGAGCCGCTTTTACCCACAATTAACGTAAGAGATGCAGAAGACAAAAACTATCCGTATAGTTGGCTTGAGTAAGCAATTATTTTTCTAAAATATTACGATTCCATCAACTTCTCGAGTTCGTCAAGATAGCGTTTGATTTTCTTTATAGTTAGTTCAATCGGTTTTGGTGAACTCATATCCACGCCGGCTTTTTTGAGAACATTTATAGGATAATCCGAACTCCCCGACGACAAGAACTCCAAATACCGCTTAATTGCCGGCTCACCCTCAGATTTGATTTGTTCAGCTAAAGCATGTGCAGCGGCAAATCCAGTTGCATATTGATAAACATAGAAATTATACTTCACGAGATGATGTACTCTTGCCCAAGATAAACCCTCTTCGTAGTCTGTTATCATCTCGGGTCCCCAATATTTTTGGTACATTTTCGCAAAAAGTTCAGTTAATTGGTCGGCTGTAAGCATTTCTCCACTTTGAGCTTTCTCGTGAGTAATCATTTCGAATTCAGCGAACCTTGTTTGTCTGAAAAATGTCATTTGTGCTGAAATGAGAAATTTTTCAAGCAATTCCACTTTTTCTTCCTTTGTTTTGGCATTTTCGAGCAAATAGTCAAGCAGTAAAGCTTCATTTGTGATAGAAGCAACTTCAGCAACAAATATTGAATATCCCGCATAATGATACGGTTGCGTCCTCTCACTAAAAAAGGAGTGCATATTGTGCCCGATTTCATGAGTTAGAGTAAACATATCGTCCATTGTGTTGTTCCAATTCAATAAAATGAACGGATGCGGCCCGGCACCTGAACTGTTTGAATACGCACCTGCTCGTTTGCCCTTAGTCTCGTAAACGTCCACATAGCGATTATCAAAACCGTACGCAACCTCCTTCACATATTCCTCTCCTAACGGCTTAAGTGATTTTAGAACTATATTCTTTGCTTCTTCGTAAGTGTATTTTCTTTGCGTCGCGGGGAATAAGGTTACATATGTATCATACGGGTGAAAATCCTCCAGTTTTAAAGCTCTTTTCTTTATACTTGCCCATCTATGCAAAACGTTAAGATTTTCATTTACGCTTTTTATCAAATTTTTATAAACTTCGACAGGAATATTATCGCCCTTCAAAGCCGCTTCAAGTGGCGAGGAATAATTACGAATTTGAGAGTTTATCAATCTTTGCTTAACTTTCGAATTATAAAGCATAGCCATAGTGCCTTTAAGTTTGTTGTACGGTTCGTAGGTCGCTTTGTAAACATCGCGCCTGTAACTTCTGTCTAATTCAAATAAAGCGGCTCAGTAGCGTCCGTGCGAAACTTGCATATCACTTCCATCATCAAGTTTTATTTTCGGAAAAGGCAGTTCAGCGTCATTTAGAATTGAATAGGTATTGTTAGCAGTCTGAAAAATCGGTACTAACGTAGCAAGCAACTTCTCTTGCTCAGCGGGGAGAGTATGGTCTCGCATACTGTATATTGATTCTAAAAGATGCTTGTATTCCTTGAGAATCGGTTCTTTTAACATTATATTGAATTGCTCTTTCGGAATCGCTATCAATTCTGGATTAATAAATGACGATGCGGCAGAAATTTCAGATGAGAGTTTCTGGACCCTGTCGAACATTACTTGGTATTTACCTTCATTCAAATCAGTATCCCTTGCAAGCGAAACATATAAATAGACTCTCGAAAAAGATGCCCAAATGTCGTTGCTGAATTTTAGACAATCAAAGATAATCTTGGATGAAGTACCGAGCTTACCGTTAAATTGAGTTATCTGACCGTATTCCTTGCTTATTCGTTGGAATTCGTTTTCCCAATCAGCCTCTGTCGCAAAAATATCCGCTATGTTCCACTTATATTTATCGTCTATTTCAGCACGTGTGGGCAATTGTTTAGTTTGTGAATTTGCAATCATCGTTGCTCCAATGAAAATTGTGAATATTATTATGCATTTTAACATATTGCACATAAATTTTTTCCTTGATAGTTTAAATGTTATCTTTACTTTGATAAAAAATAAATTGTTTAAAAATATTATTCAAAACTATAAATAAATTCTTTAAGATTAACGTAAAAAATGCTCGATAACCGAACATATAAATTACTTCATGAAATTAGAATCATTATCATAACGGCAATTTTAGTGTTTAGCTTTCCAGAATATCAATTTGCCTCAGATATATTTTCCAAAGACGAACAAATAAGTTCTTTCAATCTTAGAAAATATGTTACAAAACTCGGGCACGACTCTATGCTCGGAAGACCGACAGATGGATTGAGAGGAAACAAAGCTGCTGAAATTATAGCCAATGCTCTCAAAGAATATGGAATAACTCCCGGTTTTAACAATTCCTTTTATCAGAATGTACCTCTGCACGAGATTAAGGTACTACCGGAGTCGGAGTTGAGATTCATATCAAACGATACTTTTTCATTATCACTAAATGACGATTATCTTGTGCATTCCTCGGGGATGATGTCTTATTTCCCGAGACCTGTGGAAACTGTTTTTGCAGGTTTCGGCATTTTTGCTCCTGAATACGACTATAACGATTATTTGGGTATCAATGTTAAAGGCAAAGTTGTCATTGTAATGAGCGGAGAACCATATTCCGAAGACCCTGCGTATTTTAACGGAATTTTCCCGACTCGCTATTCAGGTCACCAATACAAAGCGAAAGAAGCATTAGCAAGAGGTGCAAGAGCTTGTATTATACTGGTGACCGATTATGATTTACGGCTTAAACCATGGGCTAATATGCTCGTAGATTTTCATCCTCCCGAAATGACGCTCGCCCAAAGTGCTACCGAAATATTGACTATATTAATACCTCTTTATAAAGTCAAATCACTGATAGCAGGCTCCGGTATTGATGTTCATCAAGATGAAAAAGGAGAAATAAGTTTCAAAGGTAGTATCAAAAATTCGTTTTATTTTCAGTTTAAAGGTAAGTATTCCGATAAAACACTTCTTGCTCCCAATGTCATTGGTTTAATCGAAGCGAAAGACAATAATATTCGTGACGAGTTCCTGATAGTTTCGGCTCATTATGACCATTTGGGGATAGGCATACCTCTGGACGGAGATTCAATTTATAATGGTGTTCTTGATAATGCTCTCGGTGTATCCGCATTACTTGAACTTGCGAGAGTTTTGAAGCTCTTGCAAAGTGAATTAAAAAGACATATCATTGTGCTTTTTACAACCGCTGAAGAGCGAGGTCTACTGGGCAGTATTTATTATGTACGTAATCCTATCGTACCACTGTATAAAACTGTTGCAAATATTAATATCGACGGAGTAGCATTTATTGATAATTTTAATTCTATCATCGGTGTAGGTTCCATGTATTCCGAGCTACATGATATTCTTAGCTATGTTGCCGAAAGCAAAGGATTATATGCGGAAGATTTGCCATATGAAGTATCAACAATCGAAGCTTTTAATCGCTCTGACCAAACTATTTTTGCACAAGCAGGTGTTCCTTCAATTTTAGTGCTTGACGGCACTGATTATGTCAATGTTTCTCATGATTATGGCTTCTATCGCTTATTTGATTATTTTGTCAACATATATCACACACCGGCTGATGAGCTTAATATTTTAATAAATTATGACGCTTCGGTGCAGTATACAAATTTTTTGTTAAATTTGATAATTGAGATTTCAAACAGGGGTAAAAATCCCGAATGGTATCGCGGAAGTCCGTTTGAAATGGAAAGATTACGAAGCAGAGCCGAAAGGAGATAAGTGTTAATGAAATTTTTCTGTTTTTTTATTTTCTGTTTTTTATTATCGTGTTCGACGACGGAATTTAAGTCCAAGAAAATTGTAATCGCCGGCAGCGACACCATGTATATGCTGTCTTTGAAATTAGCCGCAGAATACATGAAACTCAAACCGGATGTTTCAATTTATGTATATAGTGGCGGAACTGCGGCAGGGTTCAAATCGCTGCATGACCGGAAGGCTGATATTTGTATGGCTTCACGTAATGTCGAACCCAGCGAAGTACAAAAATTTGTCGAAGAATTCCGAACTATTGGTGTATCCCACCTTATAGCAAAAGATGCTCTCAGCATTTATGTAAATGTTAGCAATCCTGTTAATGACCTTTCAATGTCACAATTACGGGATATTTTCAGTTGCAAAACCAGAAGTTGGTCTGAATTTGGATGGAAGGATTTACCCATAAATCCCGTCAATAGGCAAGAAAATTCCGGAACCCGAGAATATTTCCAAAACCATGTACTAGAGGAATTGGATTTCTGTAAAAACATTGCTGTGGTACTATCCTTTAATAAACTAATCGAATTCATTCGCAACGATTCTCTTGCCATCGGATTCGGTGGAATCACTTCCGTCGAAGCTCTTAAGTATTTAAATATTAACGGGGTGGAGCCGACTACTCAAAATGTTATTGATGACAAATATCCGATTATCAGGTATTTACAGTTTTACACCATTGACAATCCTCGCGGGCACATTAAAGATTTTTTGGATTGGTGTATAAGTCCCGATGCTCAGGATTTGATCCGCGAAATTGGCTTTATCCCAATTTGGACAAAGTAATTGCGTCATAATGTATGAACATTTTCGAACGATTTTTCGGGAACGTTTCTTTTAAATCGGACAACGATATCGAGCAAATGAAAATAGCTTCACGTATTGTTTCGGATACTTTAGCTATGCTCGCAAGCGAAATCCGACCGGGAATAACCACCTTACGACTTGATGCTTTTGCCGAAGAATTTATACGCTCAAGAAATGCAATGCCTGCTTTTCTAAATTTATACGGCTACCCAAATTCAATATGTACATCAATAAATGAAGAAATCGTTCACGCAATACCAAGCCAAAGGGCATTACAAGAGGGTGATATTTTGTCCATAGATTGCGGTGCCGTTGTGAATGGTTTTTACTCAGACCAAGCATATACATTTGCTATCGGGGAAGTATCCGAATCAAAAAAACGTCTTATAACTGTCACTTATCAATGCTTGGGATTTGCAATAAAAGAGTTGAGACCTTTTCGCAGAGTCGGTGATATCAGCCATGTTGTTCAATCACACGCCGAGCGTAACGGTTATGGCGTTGTCAGAGAGTTAGTCGGGCACGGTATAGGCAGAAAAATTCATGAAAAACCACAAATTCCCAATCACGGGCGTAAAGCTACAGGAACAATGCTTTTGCCCGGTTTTGTCTTAGCAATAGAACCAATGCTTACTATGGGCACTTACCATACCCGAAAACTTCTCGATAATTGGACCATTGTAACTCAAGACGGTTTACCCGCTGCTCATTTTGAGCATAATGTTGCAATAAGAAATGGTATAACAGAGTTGTTGTCTGATTTTACAAAAATTGAAAAGACTCTTAAGGATAGAGGTCTTTTTATCCCCATAGATTTTAACTCAATTAAACAAGCAATCCTCTACGAATGATGATTATGATGTATTAAATATTCAGTGCATTATTTTGTCACTTACGGCAATATTTTTGAATAGTTGTTGTTACAAATTGTATTTATTTGCTGAGTTATTCATTGCAGGTTAATAAAATATTATTATTTTGGCATTATATACTAACTTATTAAAAGATTATGAAAAAACTTGTATTTATAGCATTAGCAACTTTCCTTAATATAAATTTATCATATGGGCAATTATACTTGGGCGGCGGACCTTCTTACTTTATCCCTTCTGGCCCGTTGGCGCAAACTAGTGATAATCAACTTGGCCTTAATGTCCAACTCGAAAATCGCTATTATTGCAACTTGTGGTGGGGGATTAGGGTTGAGTATTTTGATTTCGACAGGAAGCTGGAACCGTTTGATAGACCTTATATTGAAGATTATCTTACGATATCCCCGAACGTAAAAGTCAATTTTTCGAAAACTTCAATCATTGGTGATAATACCTGCAACGGAAAATTGATTCCATATATCAATTTTGGATTAATAGCTTCAATATCCTCAACTAATCAAACTCAAACTGATAAATTCGGCTTAGGTTTATTTAGTGGATTAGGCGTATCTTACGGGTTTACGATAGCAAAGATGTGTACCTCGCTCGATGTCTACGGTTCCTTTATTTCATCAAATTTGATTTATCGAGACGAAGCGAGAAGCGAAGCCAATGGACTGATTTTAGGATTAATTCTCAGTGTGAGGCTATGATGAATTATACTAAAATTATATTGCTGTCCATTACCGTTTTGCTATTAGTATCTTGCGGCAGTTTCAAACGCTCCGATGACGCAGTGAGAATTAAATCCCAATCGGCCGTCAAGTACAACGAATTATTTGACAAGGACAGTAATTTTGTGACAATCAGAAACGGCAATACACTTCGTGGTACAGTCGTCAAAATAATTGAAGTTTCATCTCCCGTTGATTGCACACCCGGCTTTGAGATTTACGAGACCAAAAAGTATGTCGTATTTTTGGACTCGTTGATGCTTGATACCAAATCACTCGAATTAATACCTATCGAAGATGTAGAATTGATTGGTCCACAGCTTGGTAATTTACCTCCTAACGACTACGGAAACATCAACTGGTTCGAGAACTTCAATAATCCGCTCGACCCGATGGCAATTCGCGAAGTACCGGTTGAAAAATTCAGAATTTCATGCAAGGACACAAGTTTAATTTTCTGTGGATGCAGCCCATTCACCGTGCCCGCACTGAAATGTCCCGATTGCAAGTATAGCAATTATTTTGTTGAGTTGCGAGGAGCTACTGTAGCTTACCGTGATAGAAAACTTACAGATATCGATTTCACGCAACAAATTTTCGAGGGGCGATCGGCATATTCTTTTGATGTAGCCGCAGGTTATCGTGCCGAAAAATGGGCACTGGGAGTTGTATTCAGCACGGGCGTACCAATATATAATTCATTTTTTGGCGAAGATTTACAACGTCCGTTCGGCTTACTGCACGGTAGATGGCATTTCGATGAGTTCATGTGCGTAAAGCCGTTTTTATTTGGAGAGCTTGGCTTGGCAGTAGATGATATTACGCTCGATTTGTTTCGTGTGGCAATTTGTCCCGAATGTAATGAAAAAATAAGAATTGAAGACCGGAGAAAGTTCGACATTTCAATCCCAGTCTCCTGGGGATTTGGAACAGGTCTTGATATACCATTACCGCTTTGTTGGTTCGATTTATCTTTCGATTTCGGTTATCGCTCCATAGCCATTGGTGAATATGTAGCTACATCAGGTTTTTCAAATGTACCCGCCAAAAGGCGTGTCAATATGTTTTTTTTCAGATTAGGTATCACTTTAGGATATTGAGAGGTATAAATGAAAATGACTTATCAACAATATTTAATTATCGGATTTCTTATATTACTGCTTTATTCATGTTGCGATTGTCCGTTAGACCCGACTCGGAATCCAATTATTTGTAAGGTTCGAGAAGTTACTATAACTGAATTTAATCCGGGAATTAACAAAATTAATGACACAACATTTATTCCCGTTCCTGAATATTCAATTCATACATACAGATTTCCCCAAAGTGATGCAAGTTCGGGCACTCTGCCGAATGACGAGAGGTTTGCAGATAAAGAAATCATTCCAATCGCTTCAATACCAGCAGGCGAGGGCTACAGAGCCGTAATATTGGACAAATATCCCATTAACAATGATTTAAAATCCGATATCATGGTTATTTCAGCGGACCCCGTTGCTCAGAGTGCGGTTTTAAGATTTGGTGGTTTTCTGCAAAAACTGAATCTGAAATTTATGTCAGAAAATGCCCGTGAGTTTTGTGAATTCATCGAAGCCCACAGAAGTCAAATTGACAACGGTTTCTCAGATTTGGCTCAATACGGAAAAGGAATTCAAGGTTCTACAACTAGTACCTACAATATCGGTAACATTGATATCATTGATGCTACGGGACAAATAGTTACAAGTCAAACAGGTTTGGATCGCCTTAGCCAAGAGCAGATTGCCAATCTTCTCAGGATAGTTAATGATAACAATGTTAATGTTTTTGTGGAAATCGGCGATGTCTTTGTTTACCAGGCTATTGATGGAATAAGATTTATTTTTACTATTGCTGACGTCCGACGCGGGACATTCGACCCCCAAAAACGCCGGGTTTCTATTATGTTCAACAGAATATGATGATACAATGAAAATCAGATACAAATTAAAAATCATCTCGGCAATTACTTTATCAATAACTATAATCGGATGCTCAACAAAAATCAACAAGTATCCCGATGGCAACATGAACAATATCGATGCCGCATTCAACACTCATGCCGATGAAGTCGCTCCTGCCCAAAGAAGCATCGAATTAAACATTTGTGGGGCATTTGATAGAGAACATTCGAATACTGACTTCCGTAACGAAAGCATGAAGCCATCGTCTCAATATATTCGTGAGATGTTTCCGGTTTCCAATTTTAATCGCGAAATAGTGGATTACCTCACAAAAAACATTGAATCGTTAGTCTTTATAACTTCTACTTCTGGCTTTGCCGCCTTCTCACACCCCATAACAGATAATACGGCTCACATGTTAAAGCTGCCATTTGCAAAAGGTTCTGCAAATGTTGGAGGCACTGATATTTTTGAGTTTTATCGCCTTGAAAACGGACAATTTGAGTTTAAGAATCTTGGAGAACCAATCAACTCAATATTTTGGGACTCGCATCCAACCGCAATAAGAGATACCCTACCCGATGGTTCTTGCGTAACATTATTGATTTGGTCTTCTGACCGAAACTCTCCCTACTCGGAAAGAATTGACCTGCGAGGCAACAGGATACATACTGGAAATATGGATTTATTTTATGCTTTTCGCTTCGAAGACGGCTCTTGGAGCGAGGTTAAATCATTTGACGACAGCATAAACATGTTTACAAACGAAGGGACTCCCTTTTTATACTGCTCATGTTGTAATCCAACTTTACTTTTCACATCCGACAGACAAAAAGTTGATGATGGTGATTTTGATATTTATTATGTTAGTCTGTCCATTGATTATTCAAAATTCGAGATTAATCGTTCGGGCGATGTAAGGCTTTTATCGGAAAAGAACAACGACAAACGAAAACACATAAACTCCATCAACTCGCTATCGGACGAAAGGTTCCCATTCATACCGCTTCCACACGGCACAAGCAGTCCCGAGTTAATTTATTTTGCTTCATCGAGATATGATGCCAATAACAAAAAGCAGTTCAGAGCCGGGGATACAATTTTTGCAAACAAAGGTTCATACGATATTTACCGATTACCCATACCCGATTTTTTGAATTGTCCCGCTCCCGAACCTCCCACTGTTGAATTGCACGTAACTTTACTCAATATTGCAAATCCCAGTGATAAGGTTCGCGAACCTATATTAGCATTGGTTGACGCCTCAGGAAATGAAATTGTATCCGTTAGCGACAATTTACTCAAAACTGAAATCTTGCTAGGGAAACAGTATTTTATTAAAGGTGGCTCAAATTATAATTCAATTGATTGTGATGAAAACCCCGTCAGAGTGCTTCATAAATACGTTCAACCCCAAGATACAATTATTAATGTAGGTGTTGAACAATTTATCGAAAAGAAAATCCTCAGAGATTTGACTACAACATTCTCTGAATACGAACGATTGCCAAAATTGTCATATGATACTACTTTCAGCGAGAAAACTGTTTTCGGTAAAATATTAAAAGTCACAACAATTGCAACTACTACAATCATTAATCCGCGTATTACCGATAACTCCATGGCATATGATAAAGAAATTTACAGCGTTTCAACTTGGGATAAACTCAAAAAAATCTCAGTTTATAGACCACTGAATAAATTGTCCGATGCAATAGGTGCCTCAACACTTTCAGAAATGTCAAAAAATGGTGGATGGAATGTTCCGCGACGTTTTGCAGGCGGCTTAATAATATACGATACCGTTTATGTCCAACCCGAATATTTTATAAAACCCCCTTGTTATTGTGAGTTCACAGAATTTATGACAAGCTACGAGCAAAATGTTCCGTATTTCCAGACCGGTTTTTGGGAAGTGAATACATTATCAAATTTCCGACGCGACTTAAATTGTTTGGGGCGCCGTGAATTTGCGGAAGCAAAATGGATTGAACTGCACCGCAACAACCAATACTTCGGTCAATCCGAAAATCGCAGGCAGGGTAGAATTTACGAATACGAAAAATTTGCACGCATTGTTGATAAGAATCTTGATATAATGGCAGAAATCATTAACAAGAGAATTATCCCTGCTTTCAACATAATTGACTCCATTTCGGGTAATGAAAAACTGATTATCTCGCTTGATGCATGGAGCGACAGACGCCCTGTTCGTAGAGGGTGGTATATTGGCGAACCCGTGACTTATTACGAGGGTTCTCTCGTTGAGAGGGATAATTCATTTGAAATATCATTCAACAAAGTGTACATAAAAGACGGAAATATGCTCAACATGAATAATGACACTTTGTCTCGACTTAGAGCATTCTACGGCTATAATGAACTAATAAAACGTCTGCTCGATACAAATAAATTCGGCGACGCATTCTATAATTACTTTAAATCAGGAAAAGTTTTATTACCCGATAATCGCATTTCTATTTCGGGAAATGTCGCTATTGACGGTTTCAATCCTGCACAAAACACTAGTGACGCAAAAATAATTTTATTGATAAAAGGGAATTATTTCGACCCGACTGAATACAAAATTCCGCAATATATCCGTAATGTTGATTCATCTTTATATATGTTGGATACAATCAGAAGAATTGATTTGAGAGTAAAGAATCTATATTATAGTGCAGGCAGACTTATTGAGTCGCCCTGTTGCAACAAACTTTTACCTTGTCTTGATTATAATACAATTCTCAACTCTTATGAGATTTTATCAAAGAATGTAAGTGCAAGTCCGGTAACAAGCGATAAATCCTTAAAATATGTTATATATTTTGGAACTTACGAAGAGCTTAATACTGTCCAGCAAGTAAAAGCCCTTTTAGAAGACTCATCCCCGCTAAAACTTGTTATCGAGGAAATATTCTCCGAAGATATTAAAAGGTATGTTTTAAGAAGCTCAGAATCATATACAACGAAACAAGCCGAGGAAGTCATCAATTCAATTATTACACTAAATATGGTTAGCGTGGATAATTTCCCCGAATTTCTGATTGATATGTTTCAGGTGGAATAAACTATTTGGTCATAACTAAGTGAACATCGGTTCCCGATATTTCACTACTTACAATTTTGAATTGCTTGGCATTCTCTCTTTGATAAATTTCTAAATCGCCAAATGCCTTCAACCCACTACCGAAGACTTTTGGAGCAATGAAGATTTGCAGTTCATCGGCTAAATCATTTTCCAATAAAGACGAAAAGAGTTTTGCCCCACCTTCGACCATAACCGAACCGATATTATGTTCTGAGTACAGCTTTTTGAGAATTTCATCAATTTCCAATCCTCTTAGAGTTTTTTTTGCTGAAACGATTTTGATACCACTATCTAATAGCTTTTGAGCTTTGTCTGAACTTGACAATTCATCCGAAACGCAAAGGATAGTATTGTGCTTATCTTCATCGTTCAACAATGTAAGATTTGCAGGCAATGTTAACACACTGTCTAATACAACTCTTTTCGGATTTCTTCCTGCGACACTTCTGACGGTAAGTTGGGGGTCATCTTTGAGTGCAGTTCCTGCGCCTATCATGACTGCATCAAATTCATGCCTCAATATATGGGAACGTTTTCTGCTTTCCTCGCAGCTTATCCATTTTGACTTGCCATTATTCGCGGCAATAAAACCGTCCAATGTTTGTGCAACTTTAAGCATTACATAGGGGGTATTTCTGATTATATGCTTCAGAAAAAAACGATTCATAAACTTAGCTTTGCTTTCTAAAATGCCTTCAATAACTTCAATGCCAGCATTCCGAAGTATATCTGCCACTTTTCCTGAAACATTCGGGTTAGGGTCTTTTGATGCAATAACGACTTTCTTAATACCGCTTTCAATTATTAAATCAGTGCAGGGAGGCTGTTTCCCGTAATGGCTACAAGGTTCGAGCGTCACATACAAAATTGCATCACTCAAATCCCCTGTAGAGCAGTTCGTAATTGCTACTCTTTCAGCATGTGCTTTGCCAAATGCTTCGTGATAACCTTCAGCAATAATTTTGTCATTTTTGACAATTACTGCACCAACTAATGGATTTGGACTGACATAACCGACTCCATTTTTTGCCAATACTATAGCTCGATTTATGAAATACTCGTGAGAATACAATTTTACTCCACTTTAAACGCAAGATCAATACTGTAATTATTAGGCATGGATGGGATTATCAATTTTGCTGTAAAAATTCCGGGAGGAAGCGATTTTCCGCTATGGTCTTTTTTGTTCCAGTGACCGATATACTCATGCGTAGCACCAACTTTCGTAGGTTGTACTTCGCCGATTACCATAAGGAAATTCATATCACGACTTGAATTCCACACTAATGCTCCTCGTGAGTCATAAACCATAATACGTAAATCTTCCGAACTTGGTAAGTATTCACCGTCTATGACTTTGTTCCTCGTTGCTTTTAGCGAGAAAGTGATATAATCCGATGTTTGTTCTTTAATTGATGGCTTCAGTGTCATTGGTTCTTTTGTATCATTTGATGAATTTGATGTTTTAGTGCTTGAGCAATTTACCGACAAAGACATAATCAGTAAAATGATTCCGAAATATACTAAGCTTTTCATGGTTGCGTCGCTCCTAATTAATAGTTATATCACATTGACGAATTGAATATGTCAAGATTTACAATTATTTCGAAATTTTTATTCTTATTTGCCTTTTATAATATCAATGCTCAATCTCCGGGGAAAGCGGGAACAAATCCAAGATATGAAACTGACTTCATAGTGGATTTACCGACTGCGGGAGTCATCCCCGTTAACAATGCAACCGGTACAATTAATTTTTTACCTTTAGATGCCATTTATTTTGACGCCTATTATGCCCCGTTTAAATCTTTTGTTATTGGGATGTCCTTTGGTGGTACCGGAATCATCGGAACTGCTACTCCAAAATTACAAAAACTCCCCGGACTGACAATCAAATACAGAATTTTTGATGAAACAATGAATATACCTGCGACTGCAATCGGCTTCAGGTCACAAGGCGGCGGTAATTATATCTCCCATATCGAGAGATTCTACGCTCATTCCCCTGGTTTTTTCATGGCATTTAGTAAGAGTTTTGTTTGGGATGTGGGGGAACTGGCATTCCATTCAGGCATAAACTATTCACTCGAACCAGCTGCTAATGCTCAAAGTCCTGACGCATACTTTGGCTTTGAACAATCTTTATCTAAAATTTCCGCCTTTAATATTGAATACGACTTTACTCTCGATGAGGCTGTTAGGTATATCAATCACCGTGGAAGATTAAACTGCGCCATTAGGTTCTCCGTTGTTGATGGTGTAACCATGGGGCTCATCCTTAGGGATATTACGAAAAGTATGAAGGCGCAAAACGGTCGCTCACGACAATTCTTTATTGATTTCATCAAGAAAGTCAATTAATGGTTGCTAAATTTCGCTGCCTTAAGTAAACTTTGTGATGAATAAAGGGTGGCTCTATTCTAATTATTTCTACATCTGATGGTGATTCCACCAATGGAACAAGTATTCCGTTTCTATCGTTAGCAAGTATAGAGTAATCCAAGGTTACGGCAAGTCTGTCCCGGTTCAACTTAGAAACAACATCAATTCCACCTCTGACAATCAAATCTACTGTTTCAGGGAATATTTTGCTTGTTCGCGGCATTGAACCACCACGTATAACAATGGGAATATCATAAAATGTTTTTTCTAATGCCAGTTGTACTTCTGCTTCAAAATCAATTGTGGGGCTTCTAAACTGTACAACTTCTCCTAATGAATCGGATAATTCGACCGTCCCGCGAATTCTTTTATTTGCGTTTTCAATTGTCAAGTCCTTCGTACTCCACGACTGAATATGAGAAATAACTTTCTCGTTACCTCTGATTCTTATGCTGTCGGGGCGGAGTCTTATGTCACCAACAAGATAAAATCCCTCTCTTGGATTGACTTTTATCATTGATACAACGGGTACTTTTTTCTCAACAACTTTTCCCATTTTCAGAGTTATGTTTTCTGGTAACACTTCACCGAATACAACTTTTTCAAATGATTCCAAACCCTTTATGAAATCTGTGCGGCTCAAAATGAAGATACTGTCTGTTATTTGTGTGTTGGTCAGGTCAACGTGAACTTTCTTGCTTTTATTGACATACAAGAGATTGAATAAATTCCAGCCCGTTCCTTTTGCCTCAATGGAAATCGTCCGTTGAAATTCTTGCTCTATTGCCCTGTGTTCAGGTAATGAAATTGTCAGTGGTACTTCGATATATGTTGAATAATTCGTATTCATACTTGTATAGCCCCATAGTGCAATAGCGAAAATCAAAGCTCCGATGAAGGCTCTTTTGGTGAAAATTCGTAATATTTTAAGAATTGTTCCCATTATATGTCAAAATATATCAAATAATTTGATTGACATTATCAATAACGACAAAACAATAAAAAATTTGATAAATTTTTCTCCTTTTCTTACAGATAATTTAGCCGCAATCCACGCACCTAAAGCATTACCTGCCGCAAGAACCAACCCGAGTACCCAACTTACTTTTCCACTGATAATAAATACAAGCATAGCGGGGGTGGTAAAAATAAGTGCTATAAAGACTTTGTGCATGTTAACCCTTACCAAATCAATCCGTAGCATTCTTTGCATAATTGCCATCATCATAAATCCGACACCGATTTGAACGAAACCACCGTATAATCCTACTCCGAACATTGCCAGAAAAGTCCAAAAATTTGGAGGCAATTCTCCGCCTTTACCCTTTTTAGGACTTGGAATTAGTATGGTAGCAATAACACCAATAATCAAAACAGCTAAAATTTTTTTGAATAATTCATCAGGGATCTCCAGCGATATAAGTGCTCCGAATATCCCACCGGGTAAAGTTATGAAGGCGAGTTTCATACTCTCTTTAAAATCAGAATACTTTTCAGATTTGAATGAACCTATTGCCGATATACTCTGAACAACTATTGCTATTCTGTTTGTACCATTAGCGGTAGCTGAATCAAGCCCCAAAAATATTAGTATCGGTAGTGTAAATGCTGAACCACCTCCGGCAGTAACATTCATAAAACCCGCTGCAAATCCTGCCGCCGCTAATATGAGTATTTCAATAAATCCTGTATTAAGTTCCAATTTCTTTCGATGTTTTTATGCTTTCCAAAATCTCTCTGACTGCGGGCATCAAATATATATCCTGATTCTCGTATTTAATCAATTCGTTGATTATAACTTCCTCAATGTAAGCGCCATCATCTTCTTTATTGATTATAATCAAGTTTCTGCCGTTAATTTCACAAACCGATGTACGGAAAACACCCTTTTCGCTTCTTATCGTGTAATTTAAGTGCCTAAATTGTTCAAGGAGTAATTCTAAACGATTCTTCATTCATTGATTTTGATAAATTCTATACTTAATGGTCGCCAAATTGCAAGCAATATCATCGTAAATGCCGACAAAAACGAAATTACTTTCAATCCGGCTACGAAATTGTTCTCAAATCTCAACATAAAAAGCTCATGGAACAAGTCAGACTTTGCACTTACGACTTTGTTGTCGAAAAATATTGCAAAGCTTAACTGTATATCCAAGTATATGTAATATAACTCAATCGGTACATTAATAAAAAAAAGTATGGCTATCATTAACAGCCATCCCTTCACTCTCATGAATTTTGACAATCGTACAGACAATACTACAGCCGCGAAAGAACTTACAGCATATGCTATGTTCGTATATAATGATGCAAGAGTAGATAAGTAAATGTTATAAGCTACTGTCCCATGGTCTTCACGCAAATCACTTCTGATAATTATTGTTCCCGTCTCAAATAAATCATAGGATATTGCCATCCTGACGAAATTACCTCCAAACCAAATCACAAAGCCAAGTATAAAGAAAGCGATAAAAACTCGCTCGATATTGTTGATTTGCATGTTATGATTCATTTCCAAAAATACGAATAATTCTTAAATTAATAGGTTTGTCAATCGTCAATTCGACAATTCGACAAAGATTATAGGATAACATGTTAGAAAACAAAGCTGAATTTGAACCAACCGAACTCAAAGCGATTTTGAATGGTGCTGAATTCCATAATCTTGATAACGCGATGAAAATAATTGGCATAAGTATAGACACTCGAACCATTCAACCCGGTAATGCCTTTATAGCTCTAAAAGGGCAGAGCATTGATGGGCACACACTCATAAATGATGCTTTTTCTAAGAGTGCATCTATTTGCTTTATTGAAAAAGAGGCGGTTGACTATTATTCAATAGATTTATCTGATAAACCATTTATCGTGACCGATAATAATTTGGCAACCCTTGGAGAAATTGCATCATACCACCGTTCCCGGTTCGATATTCCGATTATTGCCGTGACGGGGTCAAACGGCAAGACTACAACTAAAGAGATGATTGCCGATATACTTTCAACTGAAAAAAAAGTACTTCGTACTTACAAAAATTTCAATAACCTTTTGGGTGTATCACTCATGCTGCTAATGATTGATGGGTCCCACGATATTGCGGTTTTGGAACTTGGTACAAATCAACCCGGTGAAATATATGAACTTGGTTTGATTACCAAACCGACACATGCCTTAGTGACTAATATCGGCAAAGAGCATTTAGAATTTTTGATTGATTTAGATGGCGTGGAACTTGAGGAAACCTACATTTTTTCGCAAGTTTGCTCGGGAGGTTTTGCTTTCATTAATTTTGACGACCCAAGGCTAAAGCAATATGGGCACATTATCGGAAAATTTCTGACTTACGGCACAGATAAAGATGCTAATCTGCTCGCTGAAATTACACTCAGTCAAAAGATTAATCCCATTATCAGTTTTAAGCACGATAACGGCAATTTTGCTGTAAATATGCAAACAATCGGTTTAAGCTCGGCCCATAACGCTATTGCGGCATGTGCTGTTGGGATACACTTCGAAATCAAAGCCGAAAATATCAAATCTGCCCTCGAAAAATTCAATTCGCCACTTTATTGTGGGTACGGTAGAATGGCTTTGGAAATTCATAGCGGATTAAATATTATCAACGATTGCTATAATGCCAATCCCGATTCAATGCTGGTTGCACTTGATACACTTTCTAAATTCTCATCAGATGGAAAAAAAATTGCCATCATCGGCGATATGCGCGAATTGGGGCATAGGGCATACGAGGAGCATAAAAATATTCTCGAAATCGCTTCTTCAATTGCTGATTTCGTATTTCTAACGGGCGATGAATTTACGAAAGTTATCGAATCATCGGTAAATACTCCATCAAATGTCAAACTATCGCCAAAAGAAGAAATCCCTAAACTACTCACAAAAGTTGTAAATATCCGTGATACCTTGTTGTTCAAAGCATCTCGTGGTATCAAACTTGAAGAAGTCATTAATGAATTTAAAAAAATAATCTAACATACTCGTCAAAAGAATCAGCATTTATTTTTAAATTTGCATTTGCCAAAAATAGAAATTTAAATAAATGCTTTATTACTTGTTTCTTTGGATGTGGAAAAATTTTGACCCACCGGGCTTCGGTTTATTCCAATACATAACTTTTAGGTCAGCTTTAGCGGCAATCACGGCTCTTCTGATTAGTTTCATCGTAGGTCCCGCCATAATTCGCATACTTAAAAAACATCAAATCGGAGAACAGTCAAAATCAGAACTCAAAAACGTCGGTAACCACTCAACAAAAGCGGGTACTCCGACAATGGGCGGATTAATTGTACTCACGGCAGTCATTATTCCAACCGTATTATGGGCCGACCTAAGCAACATCTATATAATTATGATACTACTAACAACTATATGGCTGGGCGCAGTCGGTTTCCTTGATGATTATCTCAAAGTAATTAAAAAATATCCGCGGGGGCTTATCGGAAAATATAAAATAGTAGGGCAGGTTACAATTGGACTTGTACTCGGCTCTGCAATTTATTTTTTTCCGCATTGGTTTTCGCAGGACTTTCATCTCTATAACACACTAACTACCGTACCTTTTGAGAAAAATCTAAACCTTAACTTTCAATTTTTATATATTCCAATAGTTATTTTCATTTTAACCGCTACATCCAATGCCGTTAATCTAACCGACGGGCTCGATGGTTTATCAATAGGTACTGTGGGTATAGCTGCTTTGGCTTTTGCTTTGATTGCATATTTCACAGGCAATGTTCGATTTTCGGATTACTTGAACATAATTTATCTCCGCGAATCAGGCGAATTGACAGTTTTTGCAGTTGCTTTGTTTGGCGCATCACTCGGTTTTCTGTGGTATAATTCATATCCTGCTCAAATTTTCATGGGTGATACGGGGTCACTTGCTCTCGGAGGCGCCTTGGGAGGTCTTGCAATTCTAATCAAAAAAGAATTTCTCCTGCCAATTATAGGAGGAATATTTTTCGCAGAGGCACTATCTGTGATTATTCAGGTTGCGTACTTTAAATATACGAAAAAGCGTTGCGGCGAGGGGCGAAGAATCTTGAAAATGGCTCCACTACACCATCATTTCGAGAAAATCGGGTGGCATGAATCTAAAATTGTAATGCGTTTTTATATAATTGCTGTTCTTCTTGCAATTATTGCAATGACAACATTCAAAGTAAGATAATTAGTCTTTTGGATTAATTTCGGCGTTGAGGCGTTCAGTTTTGTTAATACTCAAATTTGCTATGTCTTTGGCTGTGATTCTTCTTCCACCGATGAAGTTTTTGTTATAGTAAGAAGATTCAAGCGAAGAAACTGTAACTCCATATCTCGAACTTGCGTGAGCAAACAAATTATCGCCTAAGTAAATACCTACGTGCGATGGAAACCTTCGAGAATATGTATGGAAGAATACTAAATCGCCAAATTCAAGTTGATTTTTAGGGATGGTTCGCCCGATTTTCACTTGTTCACGAGCCACGCGTGGTATCAAAATATTAGCAGAAGCGAGAAAAATTTTCTGCGTAAATCCTGAGCAATCTATTGCTCTATTGGTTGTACCACCGAATCTGTATGGTGTGCCGAACCAATCCATGATTTCTTCCATCAATTCATCTTTCCTGATACCCGATTCCATATATGGTGATTTAATATGGTCATCAATATACGAAAGCCAAAGCATTTTGAATTGTTCAATGTCTACCAGAACGTCGTCCTCGGCTTGAAGTTCGTCCACATCTTCGCCGAAGTCACCTTGTTCATCAAGGTCTTCGGCATGTTCAGCTAATTCGTTAAGAATGACTTCACTTTCGGGTCCATTGATAATTGGTTCGAGACCTGCTATTTCACATACGTTTTCAGAAGTTGACCTGATTATTTGGATTGCTTGTTCGCGTGTTTTTTTGGGGTCGTATTTGCGCCGCTTTCTTGCTGAAGCGTCTTCTGTGAGGCTTATAAAAATTATTGAAAAAATTATTGAAAAAATTATTGACTTATTTATAAAGGTTCGTATATTCATGCAGCACCTAAATTTTCTTTATGAAACTTTTCTTGTTTTAATGTGTTATGCATATTGTTTCAAATAGCAACTGTAGTATTTATGTCATTTTTCAAAAGTGTGTAAAAAAAATTACACTTTTAACATATATAATGTAACACATTATTCCAAAAACACAAAATTAAAAAAAAATCATTTTACATTTTTTTTACAACGATGCTGATTATTCGTTATTTTTTTTCATTTTTGCTTTTTGTTAAGTAGAAAATGTGAAATGATACTTTCCGTAATACAATTTGAGCCGCATTTCGGAGATGTGGAAGCAAACTATGAAGCTGTTTTACTATATGTAAAAAACTCACAATGTGACATAATTGTTTTTCCCGAACTTTGTCTGACCGGTTATGATTTCGCTTCAAAAGATGAAGCATTGGAATATGCTGATTCGATTGATGAGATTGTGAACCATCAATTAAATCAGCTAGCTATTGACACGGGTAAGGTGATTGTACTTGGTTATCCTGAAAAGCAAGCCGACAAAATATACAATGCCGTTACTGTTTATTACCCGCAGTCTGAATATAATTACACCTATAGAAAAATACACTTGTTTTTCAGAGAACGTTTTATTTTTGATGAAGGCGACTTAGGTTTTTTAGTCAAGTATTATCCCCCGCTCGATATCAATATCGGTGCAATGATATGTTATGATTGGAGATTTCCCGAAGCCGCGCGTACATTGGCATTGAGAGGTGCCGATTTAATTGTGTGTCCTTCAAATTTAGTCACAAATGTTTGGCATATTGCAACACCAGCACGAGCTTTAGAAAATAAAGTTTACCTTGCCGTTGCCAATCGTATCGGTATAGAAAACAGAAATGGAGAAGAACTCTTATTCAACGGCGAAAGTAGAATTTACTCATATAATGGTAGTGAATTAGCCAAGTCTCCACGTGCATCAGAATCCATTATCTATGCCGAAATCTTTCCGGAAAAAACAAGAGACAAATCATTTAACGAATTTAATGATATTTTTGCTGACAGAAGAACGGGGTTTTATTTATAAATTATTATGATTGCGTTACAAGTAAATAACATAAACATGACCTTCAACAAAAGGTCAAAATTGCCAACAAGAGCACTTAAAAATTTCAGCATGTCAATTAATCCGGGCGAAGTTGTAGGATTAATCGGTCCTAATGGAGCAGGAAAAACAACCTTGATAAGATTAATTATGGGATTTGAAAAGCCTGATTCCGGCTCAATTTCAGTTTTCGGAGTAGAAAATTCGAGCTTTCAGTACAAAAAATACGTCGGCTTTCAATCCGACAATCAATATAGGACTAAAGCAATAAAGACCTTTGATTTTATTGAATTCCATTCCAAATTAGCGGGTTTTCCCAACAATCAGGAACAAATAAGAGAACTATTGGAATATTTTAAACTGAGTAATGCTTTCGATAAAACTCTTGTAAGTTTGTCAAAAGGAATGAGGCAAAAACTTGAACTAATTACAGCATTTCTTGGTAAGCCCAAATTGGTAATTTTAGATGAACCTACGGCAGCACTCGATCCGCCGTCGGTTTTTGAACTGCGTGATTTTATCGCCGGACAAAAAAGCCGGGGGGTTACGATTTTATTTAGTTCTCACCACTTGACTGAGGTCGAAAAAGTATCGGATAGAATAGTTTTTATAGACTCCGGTGAGTTGAAAGGGGACGTTAACACACATGAGGTTGGTCCCGGTTTCATCGAAGAAGCCTTTCGCCGTTATGAATCAGAGAGGAGGTTTATATGAGTTCATTGATTATTACTATCGTCAAAATTGAATTAAAGCGATTTTTCACATTACCAAAGATTATCGTGATGGGAATTGTGACTTTAGTCGCTTCTTTTATCGCAATAGTTCCTTCTCTAACTGGATTTCTTAATAGTGAGGCATCATCATTTTTTGTCGTCAAAGATATTGCCAGCTATATACTCAAAATAGTTATTCCATTCTCGGTTTTTTTCATTACTCCAGGTATCATAGCCAATGATATCAATAACTACTGGTTCCGTACAGTTTTCTCCCGCCCCGTTGATAGGGGTGTTGTTCTTATTTCTAAATATATTTATGCTTCAGTAATACTGATTGTATTTGTAATATTATATAGTGTAATTCCAGTATTTATTTTCTGGTTGACCGCACCACAAATCAAATTTCAGTTCATCCCCGTACTGATTATATTGATATTTTCATTGTTCGAAGGTATTCTGTTTATTAGCATTGCTGTTTGGTTTTCGTGTTTTTTGAGCAAATTTTTCAATGTTCTTTTATTGGCTATTTGGATGTTTGCTGATAGTACCGTAATTACCCCATTAATTTCTACTTTTTTATGGGATTCCCCTTTTTGGGCTGTATTCAGCGAATTCTTTTTTCCGAACGGATTTGCTAATTCAATGAGTTTTTACAGTTTGAAAAATGCGTTTCCGACAGAACATTTTTTCTGGGGGCTGTCTGCCTTAACTTTATTCATGGCTTTATCGTTCTATCATTTCAATAATATTAATATTGACAGGTCTGGCAATGATTAAATTTTTATCTGATAAAAGATTCATAGTTTTACTGACCATTTCATTTATATCCTTCATTGTGGCTATGTCAATTTACCTTAAAGAAATGAAAACCGACATCGTTTGGCTTGCCCCTGAAGAATCGATTCAACAAGCATTAAGCAAAAATAAATTCATCTATGCTAATCTTTATTCGAGATGGGACCCTTCTTCCAGTTTGAGATATTCGACACTTTTCAACAATGATAAAGTTACAAATTACTTAAACGAAAATTTTTTACCCGTTAGATTTGATATGGCCAACCCTAATGATAAGCAAGAACTCGAAAAATATTTTGATTTACAATCATCAAAGTTCGATTTCATTACCGACAAACACGGCAGAATTCTCTCCTTTTTATCTACGAGTACTTCATATGAAAATTTTATAGCTATGCTAGATAATCTTACAAGTCTAAAATTCATTGAGTTTGATACTTTTCAAGATGCTAAAAGTAAAGCAAAGCAAAGACAAAGACCAATGATTTTGCTTGTCAGTAACTACGTCAATGATAATTTTTTTATTCATGAAATTTTTGATGTTGACAGCAATTATAAATTTGCAACTGAAAATTTTGAAGTAGGTGTCGCTATGGCCTATCATAGCAAGGACTATGAACAAATCAACTATTTAGCAGACAAGAATGATGAAAATGATGCTCTTAACAAATTTTTACCTTTAACCGGAAATATACTTACCGACCAACGCGCGTATTCTACAAAACCAAGATTGTATATGTTTGATAAAGATATGAACATGATTGGCAAATTTCAAATGGAATACGATTTAATCAATCCCGAGACTTTTAGAGTTAAAATGACAGAATTAATGAAAAATATGGAAAGAAGCCGATAGAATGTTCAAAAGCGTCCAAAATATACATTTTGTCGGTATCGGCGGTATCGGAATGAGCGGTATCGCTGAAATATTGTTAAGCCAAGGATTCAATATCAGTGGTTCTGACTTAAGCAATAACGAGAATGTTGCTTATTTAAGGAATAAGGGTGCTAAAATTTTCATAGGTCATGGAACTTCAAATGTAACAGATGCTGATGTAGTTGTATATTCGAGTGCGGTTGACCCTTATACAAATCCCGAAACAGCGCGTGCCGCAGTGCTTGGAATTCCTATTATACGACGTGCTGAAATGCTTGCTGAAGTTGCCAGACTTAACTACTGCCTTGCGGTGGCAGGAACACACGGCAAAACCACCACCACGTCAATGAGTTCGTTGATAATTATTAATGCTGGGTTTGACCCAACTGTTATTGTTGGCGGAAGACTACGCGACTTTGGCGGAACAAATGCTCGGTTGGGCAATGGCGAATGGACCATTGTCGAAGCCGATGAATACGACCGCTCATTTTTGCAACTTCAACCGACAGTTGCAGTAATAAACAACATCGAATCCGAACATCTCGACATTTACAAAGATTTTGATGACTTGACAGCTACATTTACTCAATTTGCCAACAAAGTTCCGTTTTATGGAATTGTTGTTCTTGGAATTGATGACCCGGGTGTGCGTAAAATCGTAGCAAATATAAAACGCAAAACTATAACTTTTGGACTTGCTGATGATGCATATATAAGAGCTGATTCCGTTATCTATACTCCTGGCGGAGCGAGTTTTGATTTAACCGTTAATAGTAGTCATTTAGGCAGAATAGATTTACAAGTTCCGGGAATGCATAATATACGCAACGCCCTTGCATCAGTTGCGGTTGGATACCTCATGAATATTGATTTCGACATCATTAAAAGCTCACTTGAGCAGTTCACCGGAGTTTACCGCAGATTTGATATTAAAGGTGAGCGAAACGGAATTTTAGTCGTTGATGATTACGCTCATCATCCTACTGAGATAAAAGTCACTCTTGCGGCAGCACAATCATTTAATCGGAGAATAGTTGCAATATTTCAACCTCATACATATACTCGGACAAAAGCTATGTGGGAAGATTTTGCCAATTCATTTGAGGGTGCCGACATTGTGATAATCACGGGTATATATCCCGCTCGTGAAAATCCCATAGAAGGGATTACCGGTAACTTGATTGCAGAAAAGCTTCGTTTATTAGGTAAAGAGGTATATTATTTCGAAACTTTGCTGGAAGTCGCTGCTCATCTTAATAATATTCTTGTTGAAGGTGACTTATTGGTAACAATCGGAGCAGGTAATGTTTGTGATATTGCCGACAGTTTTATTGCTTAATAGCTTGCTTTTTTATTCGTCAAAATGAAATAACTGCTTAATATTTTTGTCATAGATTTAATTGAATGTTTAACAACATAATGTAGTATAATGAAACAACTCGCGCTATTAGCCATACTTGCACTATTTACCTATCAAGATTTACTATCAACTGAAGCTTTCTTAAAAAGCAGAATTATAGCAGAGGTCGGTAAAGAAAAAATAACCGCTTATGACCTTCACAACGCTTATCGAAAAAGCATTAATAGAATAGACGACCATATATTCAGAACTCATCGCGACTCCATCTTGGATTTTGTAAACCTTTATGCCGGTTTTAGACTTAAAGTAGCTGACGCTCTAAGTCGAGGTCTTGATAAGGATTCATCTGTTATTGCCGATATACGCCAAAATCGCAAAATTCTTGCGGAGTCATTTTTCTACGATAAAATGCTCGTCAATCCCAATCTTGAACGTTTCTTGGAGATGAGAAAAAAGGAATATCAAGTCGGAATCATTCTAGTCAGGCATATACCTGAGGGCGACAACGAAACCATGACTCCAGAAGATAAAGTCAGACTAATCCAGGTTAAATTGCAAGCTGGAGAAAGTTTCGAAGATTTAGCTCGGCAATATTCCGACGATAAAAGAACCGGCAATCTTGGCGGACTAATTCAAAATTATATCACATCAGGTAAAGTTCAGAGGCCAATTGAAAATGCCATTTATAAAACTAAAGCAGGGAATGTTTATCCTGAACCGATAAAGACTGATTTTGGCTACTTTTTCGTAAAAGTATTCAATGAAGCACCGCGTATGATGACCAAGCCACGCCACATATTAATTGCATCAGGTGAAATTCGAAGCGATGAAGAAGCAAAACGAATTGCCGATAGTCTTTATAATCTGATTCTTAAAGGAGCAGATTTCAATAAATTAGTTCGTGAAAATTCAGACGATTATACTTCCGCCGAAAAGGGTGGAGATTTAGGCGGCTATTATTCACGTTCAACTGGACTCGAAGCGACCGAATTACCTTTGGTAGCAGAATTTGAAGAAGCTATTTATCAACTCGAAAAAGGCGAATATTCAAAACCCGTCAAAACCGTTTTCGGCTATCATATAATTTATCAAGAAGACATAAAGGCTCCGGATCTAGATAATGAAATAGAAGGACTGCGGAGGCTATACAAAACATTATACTTTACTCCCGACAAAAACCAATTAATGGATTCTCTAAAAAATCATTACGGATATAAACTTAACGAGCAAAATCTCGACAAACTTGTTGAACAATTTGATACCAACCGTACCAATATGCAAGCCGACTGGGATAAAGGAATTACTACTGACATAGAAAAGTCAACTCTCTTTGAATTACTTAAAACTAACACTACTGTTGGAGATTTCATCAACATATTACGCAACGACGGCACTATGCGAGGTGCTTCGCTCAATAAAGAAGGTCTGCTTAAAGCTATTAATCATATAGTCGAACAAAGGGTATTTGAAGAAGCTACTAAAAATTTAGAAACTATTTATCCCGAATTCCAAAAACTTATGAACGAATTTCGTGACGGTATTATCCTCTTCAAAGTAGAAGCAATGGAAGTATGGGACAAACTAAATAGCGAAGACATTGTCCTTTCACAAACCTACTACGACTCAGCCAAACACAAATACATGACAGATTTATCCTTCGATATATCTGAAATTTACGTGATTCGTGAAGCAGATGCTAAAGCAATATATGAAAGAATTAAAAACGGTGAAGACTTTGCTCAAATAGCCGCTACAGAGACTCAAAGAGCAGGATATAGAGAACGTAATGGTGCTTGGGGCGTTGTGTCAATTACCGACAATCCTCTAGCTCGCAAACTTCAAGAACTAAATGCAAAAGCTGGCGATTTAGTCGAACCGTTCGAATATGAACGAGGTTTCTCTATAATCAAAGTACACGAAGTTCTTCCACCAAGACAAATGACATTTGAAGAAGCTAAAACAAGATTTGCCCCCAAAATTCAAGACATAAGGCAAAAAAAACTTAACAACGAGTGGCTTGCTAATTTAAAAAAGAAATTCAATGTTAAAATTCATGAAAAAGTCATTGATGAAGTAATAAGTCATTACAAAAAGTAGAAATGAAAAAATCAATTTTAACTTTCACTTTATTTGTTTCTCTTTGGCAGCTTGTTCATGCACAGCCAAAGCAAGGTGAGAGTCTCGACAGAATTGTCGCCATAGTAGGCAATGACGTTGTCATGAAATCAGACATAGATGCCCAAATTGCCACACTCCTCCAATATGAAACAAATATTGACCTGAACGATAAAAATCTCAGAAAGCAAATCCTTGACGGACTTATTGACCAGCTTTTGATGGTTTATAAAGCGAAAGAGGATTCTATAATGGTTTCTGATGACGAAGTAAATCAACGAATGGAACTTCATCTACAGACAGAAATTCGCCGCTTTGGCTCTGAACGTAGAGTAGAGCAAGTTTACGGCATGTCGATTCCACGAATTAAGAATGAAATCCGAGAAAAAATCCGTCAAAGCTTACTCGTCCAAAACCTGCTTGCCGTAAAATTTACCGAAATAAAAGTTTCACAAAAAGAAGTTGAAGATTTTTTTCTTCAAAAAGCTGATTCACTACCTGAATTGCCAGCCGCTTACGAGCTATATCATATCGTCAAAAATGTACGAAGCGATGAAGATGCCAAAAAAACCGCTTACGAACTCGCCATGTCAATAAGAGACTCACTGCTTCGCGGGGCAAATTTTGCAGACTTCGCTAAACGATACAGCGGTGACCCGGGTACTGCAAATGATGGTGGAGAATTAGGATGGTTCGAGCGTGGTAAGCTATTTCCCGAGTTCGAAAGAGCCGCTTTCAGACTTGCAGTAAATGAAATTTCCATCCCTGTGGAAACTCCGTTTGGGTTCCATATTATCCAAACCCTTGACAAACGTACTGATGCCGTAAAAACGAGACATATTTTATTCAAATTCTCCCAATCTCAAGAAGATAAGCAAAAAGCCATAGATTTTCTTAACGATATTCGTAAAAAAGTTGCAGAAGGTGAACAGTTTGACGAGCTTGCCAAAATATATTCTGATGATAGGGAAACTCGCGGTTTTGGAGGATTACTTGGTAAAATACCTTTTGGAGAACTCCCCGAAAGAATGAAAAATATTGTCGGGCAACTTAATGACGGTGAAATTAGTGAACCTATGTTATATGTATCAGACCCCACCAAGGAGTCATATCATATCGTTTACAGGAAGAAACTGCACCCGACGCATCGCCCCAATCTCAAAGATGATTACAGCGAAATTGAGCAATTTGCCGCAGAATACAAAAAACGCAAGCTATACGCGGATTTTCTCCAAAAACTTCGCAAAGAAATGCACTGGGAAATAGTAAGCGATTTTTAATCATGCTATTGCAACAGTTGCGGCATGACAATATAGTACTCTTGCTTCGACCAATGCTCTGGCAACTGCATTAATTGTTGCACCAGTTGTCAATACGTCATCAATTATCAATATATTTGCACCTGAAATGTCCACATTATTACTGACAGTAAATATATTACCCACGTTAACTAACCGGTCATCTTTCGATAAAGTTGTCTGCGACTTAGTATATTTTTTTCGTACCACAATTCTATCAGAAACCTTACCCTTAACAAACTCCGATAATCCGCTAGCAATCATTAAGGATTGATTATACTGCCTTTCTCTCTCTTTAGCTTTATGAATAGGTACGGGGATAATATAATCGTAATCAATCATATTTTCGATTTTCAGCCTTTTTCCTAAAAGTTTGCCGAATTCCACGGCTAATTTATAGAATCCTTCGTATTTAAAATAGTGAATTGGATTATAATACCTGTCATCATCCTTTAATGATATAAGAGATGTCGCTTTGCTGATGAATACATTATCACTATCGAAATTTTCAAAAAAGCGATTCAGGATTCTATTTGATGGAGGGGCGTAAGGAAGAGAATTCATACAACTTATGCAAAGCATAATATATGGCGATTTGCTCGGTTCGATTAATGTATTGCAAACCGCACAATGTTCGGGAGCGGCAAACGCCTTTAAATTTGAAGCAATGTTTGTAATAAACGTAAGTGTATTCACGAATATAGTTTTTATTTCACATCTTCAAGAGATAACCAACTTTTCGGAAAAATGATAGCAAATATCGATAAAGCAAACAATGCAACATTTTCGATAAGTTTTGGCAACCCTACTTTTTGCGGGTTAGTAACCGAGCAGCCGCAATTAATATCGAGACCTCTTGCCATAGCCGAAATGACAGCTACTATAAAGACAAACATTAGAGTTGATGTTATCACGGCGTTTGCTCTGATTTTTATACCTGCAATCAGCATTAATCCGCAAATGGTTTCTATCCAAGGCAAGATTAGAGCTAATATGTTTAGTGAAAAATTAGGAATAATGTCATAATTGCCGATTTCGGTAACAAATTGCCCAGGATTTGCTATTTTCCCGATACCATAGCTTAAAAATATAAACCCGACTACTAGTCTGACTATTGTAGTCAAAATACCGCTTTCAATTATCTTTCTCATTAGATGTTTGACTAAAATTACTACTAAAGTAATAACTAATAAGGAGTGCCAATATTTTATGAATAGCTTCAGTCTGATAAATTCAATATATTTGATGTTTATTTTATAAACATTTTTCAATTTTTATATGGCATTTGTAAGGTCAATTTCCGGCATAAGAGCTACCCTTGGTGATGAATTATCGCCCGTGATGATTTCACGCTATACTTATGGCTTAATCAAAGCATTAGGCATTAGACGATTAGTTATTGGCAGGGACGGCAGACCCTCCGGGGAATGGATTGAGCGAATTGTTTCCGGAACAGCATTAACTTGCGGAGCCGATGTCGAACTGCTAGGCGTAGTACCTACACCTACTGTACAGTTAGTTGTAGAGAATTTTGATTTTGATGCGGGAATAATCATAACTGCATCACACAATCCTACTGAGTGGAATGGATTGAAGTTTTTAGGTTCTGACGGAATTTTTTTAGATGAAACAATTAATCATAAAATATGGCAAATAGCAGATGATTCCCAACTATTACTCGAATCTTCATTTTTCCCGTCATTAAAACAGCCGAGTTTTAATTCTGTAAATTTTCACATAGAAAGAATTATCAATAACAGCTTCATCTCCACAAATCTTGACACAGTTAAAAAGCGAAAATTCAAGATTGTTGTTGATGCTGTTAATGCTTCAGGCAGCAAAATTGTACCTGCTCTACTTAAAGAATTAGGATGCGATGTAATCCCATTATATTGTGACTTATCAGGAAATTTCCCACACACTCCCGAACCATTACCTGAAAACCTCACTGATTTGTGCAGTGCTGTCAAATCTGAACAAGCCGATTTGGGGATTGCAGTTGACCCCGATGCCGACAGATTGGTGATTATCGATGATAATGGTGAATGTATCGGTGAAGAAAAGACCATAGCTTTGGCGATTATGGCTGTTTTTGAAGCCCATATAAATAAATCCGGACTAATAGCAGTCGTGAATTTATCTACTTCATCTTTTTCGGAATGGGTGACAAAACAATATGATGCAGAACTTCTTCGTGCTCCCGTTGGTGAGATTAACGTTGTAATAAAAATGCGAAAATCTGGCGCTATTATCGGTGGAGAGGGAAGTGGAGGTGTAATATTGCCTTCAGTGCATTACGGTCGGGATTCTTTGGTCGGTATTGCTCTTTTGCTAGGGCTACTGGCTTCTAAAGCTGGAAAAATGAGCGATTTATCCGCCAAATTTCCGAATTATTCAATGCAGAAGCTAAAATTTGACTTCAATGGCGATTTTGGTGTATTGAAAAATCGAATTGTGAGCCAATTAAAGCCCCATGGAACTAATTTTGAAGACGGAATCAGGTGTGACTTCGACAATATTTGGTTCCATTTAAGAAAATCCAACACTGAACCAATAATAAGATTGATATACGAAACTCTCGACGATAGCTACGATAAAGCTATAATCACATCGGTAACCGAAATTATAAACGAATTAAAATGAGCTTCAAAAAATTATTATGTTATCATTGTGGCGATATTTGCCCCGACGATACAATTTACATTGATGATAAGTATTTTTGTTGTAACGGTTGTAACAGTGTCCATATACTTCTCTCCGACAATGATTTATCGCATGTTTACGAGGAAGCAAAAGCGGGTTCAACATCTGGTAAAAGATTCGTGAAAAACGAATTCGCTTTCCTCGATGATAGTGCAATTATTGATAAATTGATAAAATTTAGAATTGACAACAAAACAAGAGTAGTCTTTCATTTACCTCAAATCTATTGCAGTGCCTGCCTTTATTTGATAGAAAATATAAATTTGCTCGATAAAGGTATTATTGAATCAAAAGTTAATTTTTTGAAAAAGGAAGTCACTGTTACCTATTATCATGAAATTACTTCCTTGAGAAAGATTGTTGAACTATTAACAGGTTTAGGCTACAAGCCGACATTGAATTTATCTGATATTGAGCAACCACGGAAAGTTTCTCATAATAGAAGTCTTTACATAAAACTCGGCATAGCCGGCTTTGCATTCGGGAATATAATGCTCATGGCTATTCCTGAATATATCTCAGGTGGCAGTATTGAGTCTGATATTCGCTCATTTATGGGTTATGTGTCTATTTTACTTGGGATCCCCGTGATGTATGCCGCATCCGATTATTTCAAGGGTGCTTGGAACGGTTTAAAAATGAAAATCATCAATATTGATGTTCCTTTAAGTTTGGGTATCCTTGTTTTATTTTTAAGAAGCGTGTATGATATTCTTTTTACCACGGAACCGGGATTTATAGATTCCCTTACAGGGCTTGTATTCTTTCTGCTAGTTGGCAAGCTGTTTCAACAGAAAACATATCACAATCTTTCTTTTCATCGAGACTATAAGTCTTATTTTCCGCTTTCGGTTATGAAATTGGAAGATGATGGTGAAACGTACATTCCCGTAAGTAAAATTACTCCGGGTTACGTTTTATTAATTCGAAATGATGAATTGATACCTGCAGATTCCATTCTTGAAAGTGACTTCGCCCTAATTGATTACAGTTTTGTAACCGGTGAATCAACCCCCGTTTCACTTAAATATGGAGAGAAACTTTATGCAGGGGGGAAACTAATAGGCACCGCTACAAAAATTCGAGTAATAAAAAAATTCTCAAGTAGTTATCTTACTGAGTTATGGAACTCAAAATCATTCGATAAAGCAAAAGAATCAACAATTTCGAATATATCAAATACAGCTGCAAAATATTTTACGGGAATAATATTGTTGATTGCAATTGCAACTACCTTTTACTGGGTACCTAAGGATTTGAATATTGCCATGAATGCGGTAACAGCTGTTTTGATTATCGCATGTCCCTGTGCAATTGCCTTGTCAATCCCATTTTCATACGGTACGACTATGAGAATTCTGGGGAATCGAAACTTATTCTTAAAAAGCGACAAAATCGTCGAATATTTGACTTTTGCAAATACTATCATTTTCGATAAAACCGGCACACTTACCGAGATGAGTAAGTCCGAGATCAATTTTATTGGAGAAAGTCTTCCTGGCAAATCATTAATAGCTGTGAAAAGCCTTGCCCAAAATTCCACTCATCCTTTGAGTCGAATTATTGCTGATAGTCTGAATTGTACATACCTCGAACTACATGATTTTGAAGAAGTACCCGGCAAAGGAACAAAAGCTATTCTTGATGGTGTTCCTTACTTGCTTGGCAGCAAACAATGGATGTATGATAATGGAATTTCGATTATCTTAGATAAATTTAATACTCAAACTGACTTTAATACTGAGTCAAGAGTTTATGTTTCAGAGGCTAATACTTTGCTCGGCTATTTTGCCATAAGTTCAAAATACAGACATAGGCTTAAATCGCTGTTTTCGAGTTTAAAAGATAAATTTCATTTGTATATTTTGTCGGGAGATAATGATTCGGAGCGGAGTAATCTAGAACAAATCGCAGGCGATAACGTTGAAATGCACTTCAACTTAATGCCTCAGGATAAATATGATTTCATTGCAAATTTACAAACACAAGGCAAGAAAGCTATTATGCTTGGCGACGGTTTGAATGATGCGGGCGCACTGAACAAAAGCGATGTAGGTATAGCCGTTACAGAGTTAGATTCAAACTTCACACCGGGTTCTGACGCGATTCTTTTAGCTCAAGAACTTCCTGGTTTTCCGCAAATGCTTAGATTGGCTAAAAACGGTGTCAATACCGTCTTGGTGAGTTATATTTTATCAGTCATATATCATACTATTGGTTTTTATTTTGCTGTACAAGGTTTACTTTCACCATTGATAGCGGCAATACTTATGCCTTTGAGTTCAATAAGCGTTATTGCTTTGACTGTCGGTTCAGCTTTATTGGCTGATAAGCGTATAAGGAGAAACTATGGCACTAATTAATTTATTTTAACTAACGAAGTTACTTCTTACAACAATTAGATAACAGAATAAAAAAACAAGTTTTTTAGACAAACCAAAACTCGTAGTTTTATAAACTAGGGAAGAACAATTATTTGTAAAGTTTAAAAGTATTTCTTTTATTTGTGAATTGAGAAACAAGGAATGCGATGTCAGTTATAATAATTTTGATGAGTGCCTCTCTTTTCGTGGCTTTAATCTTTCTAACTGCGTTTCTATGGGCAGTCAAAAACGAGCAATATGATGATACGTTCACCCCTTCCCTGAGAATATTGAATGATGACAATAGTAATGTTAAACATAAAAACGGAGCAAATGAATGAGTAATAATGCTACCAATTCTTTAAATCCAAGTAATCTCGAAACATTCAGCTATGACAACAAAATCGTTCGCGATTTTGCTTTGGCAACCATCATATGGGGGATCGTCGGATTTCTTGTAGGTGTTATCATAGCGATACAGTTATTTGCCCCTGCATATTTTCCGTTTCTTGATGTAGGGATTTCCTATCTGTCATTCGGAAGATTGAGACCTCTGCACACTAATGCGGTAATTTTTGCATTCGTTGGTAATGCAATTTTTATGGGTGTTTATTACTCCTTACCTCGACTGGCTAAAACGCCGATGTGGAGTACCTTATTCAGTAAATTCCATTTTTGGGGATGGCAGCTAATCATTGTTGCGGCGGCAGTTACATTTCCGCTCGGACTTACCCAAGGTAAAGAATATGCAGAGTTGATTTGGCCTATTGACATAGCTGTTGCTATTGTTTGGGTGATTTTCGGTATTAACATGATGATGACCCTTATCAAAAGGCGTGAACGGCACATGTATGTCGCAATCTGGTTTTATATCGCCTCATGGGTGACCGTTGCTGTTTTGCACATCGTCAATTCTCTTGTCATACCATATTCTTTCCTCGGTAGCTATCCAATTTACACAGGAGTTCAGGACGCACTTGTACAATGGTGGTATGGTCATAATGCCGTTGCTTTTTTCCTGACAACACCTTTCTTGGGCTTGATGTATTATTTTCTACCTAAAGCTGCAAACAGACCTGTTTACTCATATCGTTTATCAATCATACATTTTTGGTCATTAATATTTTTATATATTTGGGCCGGGCCCCACCATCTTCTGTATTCTGCAATTCCTGATTGGGTGCAATCTCTTGGTACAATCTTTTCAGTGATGCTTATTGCTCCATCATGGGGTGGTATGATTAACGGCTTACTAACTCTGCGTGGTGCTTGGGATAAAGTCCGGGAAGACCCAATTCTTAAATTTATGGTTGTAGCAATTACAGCATACGGTATGGCTGTATTTGAAGGTCCTATGCTTTCGATTAAAAGTTTCAATGCCCTATCGCATTTCACTGATTGGACTGTAGCTCACGTTCATATTGGTGCCTTAGGATGGAATGGAATGCTGACGTTCGGAATCCTATATTGGCTCATACCCAAACTATGGAAAACGGAATTATTTTCCAAAAAACTCGCGAATGTGCATTTGTGGATAGGCTTCTTAGGTATAATTATTTATGCAGCCCCTCTATATTGGGCTGGTATCACGCAAGGTCTCATGTGGAAGCAATTCTCTCCCGAAGGTTTTCTCATGTATCGTAACTTTTTGGAAACTGTAACTCATCTTATTCCGATGTATGTTATACGTACTCTCGGGGGAACTTTATTCTTGGTGGGAGCGATAATTATGCTCTACAACCTTATGATGACAATGAAGCGAGGTACTTTTATAGCATTTGAGACGTTCAAAGCTCCTCCACTGGAAGCACACAAACCCAAATTTAATCACAGATGGCTCGAAGGTAAACCAATGCCCTTCCTCATAGCTTCGCTTGTGGTGATTTTAGTGGGCGGTGTATTTGAAATTGTTCCAATGCAAGTCATTAAATCCAATGTACCAACAATAAGCAGTGTTAGACCATACACTCCACTCGAACTTATCGGGCGGGATATTTATATTCGCGAGGGTTGTTATACATGCCATTCTCAAATGATTAGACCTTTCCGAAACGAGACTGAACGTTATGGTGAATATTCCAAAGCAGGTGAGTATATTTACGATACGCCCTTCCAATGGGGCTCAAAGCGTATTGGTCCAGATTTGCACAGAATCGGTGGAAAGTATCCACATGCTTGGCATTATCAACATATGTACGACCCGCAGTCTATTTCTCCCGGCTCTATAATGCCACGCTATCCGTGGCTGTTGGAAAATTCTTATACAACTTCTGATATCCCATCGAAAATACGTGCGTTAATCTTTCTCAACTTCCCATATCCCGAAGAATATGACAAGGTTGCAAACTTAGACGTTGCTACTCAAGCGGCAGAAATAACTGAGGAGTTGAAAACATCTAATATAAATACTACGGCCGACAAAGAAATAATAGCTCTCATAGCATACTTACAACGACTTGGCACTGACATTAAGGGCGAGACAAAACCGATTATAGGAAGCAGGTAGGAGAATAATATGTTCAGACAAATATTTCAAAATATACAAGGCATTGAGTTACTTCCTACGCTAACGCTGTTGTTTTTTTTCACTTTTTTTATTGTGATAGTGATTATGGCATTAAAGCTTGACAAAAAATTTATTGATTATATGGGTATTCTGCCATTGGAAAACGATAATAATTCAAATCAAACTGTTTGCGGAGATAACAATGACTCAAAATGATGAAAAATTATTAGACCATAATTATGACGGCATTCTCGAATATGACAATCCTTTACCACGCTGGTGGGTATGGTTGTTTATTATCACTGTTATTTGGGGGGCTGCTTATATGTTTTATTACCACGTAGCAGGTATTGGACCAAATCAACATGAGGAATATCTTGCAGAGTTTAAGACCGGCTCAAACGATGCTTTAAGACTTATACAACAGATGAATGAAAAATGGGCTTCTATATCATTTACCATACTTAACGATGAATCATCCCTTGCAACCGGACAGCAAGTCTATATAAAGAATTGTGCGTCTTGCCACGGAAATTACGGCGAGGGCGGAATTGGACCCAACTTGACTGACAATTACTATATTCATGGGGGCGGAATTAAGAACGTCATGAATGTCATTATTAACGGTGTTCCCGAAAAAGGTATGATTTCGTGGAAACCACTGCTTACTCCCGAAGAAGTTCAAATGGCTGCGAGCTATATTCTTACACTAAAAGGCACTCAGCCCGCAAATGCAAAAGCACCTGAAGGCAAACTCTGGGAGGAGTAGAATTTTATTAAATAACTCTTATTAACTATGAGTGATTTCAAAGAGTTAAAAGTAGTTGGCGAGAACGACACAATTTTTGACGAAACAGATAAATTAATTACAGAAACCGGACTATCTTTCCGGGATAGAGTATCTAATATAGATAAAAAAGGTAACCGAATTTGGATATATCCTAAAAAGCCCGAAGGGAAATTTCATTTTTGGAGAAGCATTGTTGCCGTATCGCTGTTGGCTTTTATGTTCATTATGCCGTTCATCAACGTTGAAGGCAGACCTTACATGCTTTTCAATATTTTCGAAAGAAAGTTCATTATCTTCGGTGTTGTATTCTGGCCCCAGGATTTTTACATATTTGCTCTTGCCTTTTTAGCGTTGATTGTCTTTATTATATTATTTACGGCAGTTTATGGTCGAATATGGTGCGGTTGGGCTTGTCCGCAAACAATATTCATGGAAATGGTATTCCGTAAAATCGAATACTGGATTGAAGGCGACTACAAACAGCAAATGGCACTTGCCAAGGCCCCTTGGAATGCCAATAAAATATTCAAACGTGTAGCAAAAAAGGGGATTTTCATAATATTGTCATTTGTCATCAGCAATCTGTTTTTAGCTTATATTATCGGTATCGAAGAACTTAAAAAATATATGATTGACGGACCTTTTGAGCACTTTGCATCATTTACGTTTGTTGTTGTGTTTGCAGGACTATTCTATTTTATCTTTTCTTGGTTTAGAGAGCAAGCATGCACATATATTTGTCCATACGGAAGATTACAATCTGTTTTACTTGATAAGAATTCAATAGTCATTGGCTACGATATAAAACGCGGCGAACCGAGAGAAAAATTTAAGAAGAATCGAAACAAAGATTTAGGGGATTGTGTCGATTGTGGTGCTTGTGTCAGGGTTTGTCCGACCGGAATTGACATTCGCAACGGCACCCAACTCGAATGTATCAACTGCGCTGCATGTATTGACGCCTGCGATGACGTCATGGTCAAAATCAATAAACCAAAGAATTTGATACGTTATGCTTCGGAAGCTCAACTTAATGAAGGTAGTAACTTCAAGATTACAACCCGGATTTTGCTTTATTCATTAGTATTGTTATTGCTAACGGGAATTGTGAGCTATTTAATGTTTACAAGGAGTGATATCGAAGCTACAATACTCAAAGCAAAAGGCACAATTTATCAGCATACGGATAATGGCATCGCAAATGTTTATACCGCTACAATTATAAACAAAACCTTTAGACATATGGATTTTCGCTTCGAACTCTTTGATATACCCGGGAAAATCAGTTTAATCGGAAAAGAATCTTTATTTGTGGCTCCCGAAAGTGTTACAGATGCTACATTTATACTTGAACTACCAACAGAATATGTCAAAGCTACGCGTAATGATATATACATCGGTATATATTCCGGTGATGAACTGATTCAAAAAGTAAAAACCGGCTTTACTGGACCTGTGCCGAAAATAAAATAGTATTAGGAGAATAAAAATGAAAATTTTTCTAAACTGGGGATTAGGAGTTACTGTATTCTACATAACTTTCGTAGTTGCTTTGGTAACACTCGTTGTGGTTGTATCTCAAGATAAAGTTGACTTAGTAGTCGAAGATTATTATGCGCAAGACCAGATATACCAACAACAGATTGACAAAATTATCAGGACTAAAGCTCTTACCGAGCAAGTCAAAGTAGTGAATAGCGGAAATAGTATAGTTGTAAAATTTCCCCAATATCTCGAATCTGTAATAAGCGGAGATATTTTACTGTATAAACCCAACAATTCAAAATTGGACATAATATTGCCAATCGAAACCAATGAAAACAAGATTCAAATTATTAACTCAGAAAAATTAACAAAAGGATTTTGGAAAGTCAAAATTGATTGGATGTGCAATGATTCAACTTACTACAACGAAGATTTTATTATTATAAATTGATTTGATGGATATTACAATAATAAGTGCAGGATTCATGCTTGGCATACTCGGAAGTATGCACTGTATGGGTATGTGCGGACCAATTGCTTTGGCTATACCACATAAAGGAACTTCTAAACCTTCAATTTTGTCTGAGGGTATAGTCTACAATTTTGGCCGAGTAATCACCTACAGTATTATGGGTTTGTTGCTTGGTCTTATCGGTTCTACTTTCAAACTTGCAGGTTTCCAGGAACGATTATCTTTGATTGTCGGTATAACAATTTTAGTTGGTGTTTTAGTTCCAAAAAAATATTATATAGTTTTGAACGACACTAAAAAAATTAATTTTATAGTATCTAAAATCAAAGTGAAGTTTCAAGCACTCTTAAAATCGAAAAGCCTTTTATCGCTTCTTTTCATTGGAATATTAAATGGCATGTTACCTTGCGGTCTTGTATATATTGCCTTAGCAGGTGCTTTTGCTACAGGCGAAATGGCTACATCAACATTTTACATGGCCGCTTTTGGATTTGGTACTTTACCCGTAATGGCTCTCATATTCACTTCTAAAAATCTTGTCACGATAAATTTTAGACAAACAATAAATAGATTGATACCGTATGGTGTCGCACTTATCGCAATATTGATGATTTTGCGTGGTTTAGCTCTCGATATACCTTATATCAGTCCAGTTTTACCCGAGACGGTTTTGTCTGACGAGCCTTCATGCTGCCATTAAATTTTCAAGATTGTGGAAAAGTTTTTTGTACTTTAAATTTTTTGTTAATATTTTAGCATATTCACATATTACAAATGATTTTTAATTATTCAAGACTAAAATTTGTAACTAAAACCAAATAAATTACGATTTAGTCTTGTTTAAAATAATTTTATGTTTTATTTTGCACTTTGAAATTTGTAAAAAAGGAAAAAAGTAATTTTATTTGTTTTGAAAAGGAAATTTAATGTTACCAAAATGTATAAAAGTTGTAAATTGCACAAGGATACGATTTCCAAATTTATTTAACAATTTCGGTAGGTAAGACGTGAAAAAAACTTTACTTGATTATGCACTAAAAGTCAAATTACCACTCACAATATTTGTAATTCTAATGTCATTTGCAGTGACTTATTTTGTAGCAAAACCTGAAAGAGACGGAATTGGATATGCTCCCGAACAACCAATCAAATTTTCGCACAGACTACACGCGGGAGATATGGCAATTGATTGCCAATACTGCCATACAAGTGTCGAAAAATCAAGACATGCCACAATTCCTTCGGCTGATGTTTGCATGAATTGCCACGCAATTGCCAAAACTGATAGTCCTGAAATTGTTAAACTAACTCAATACTACAAGGAAGGCAAACCCATACCTTGGAAACGAATTTACAGAGTGCCTGAATACGCCTATTTCAACCATGCCTCACATGTTACGAAAGGTATTGACTGCGCTAATTGCCACGGAGATGTCCGCGAAATGGAAATCATCAGTCAGGTACACTCATTTACTATGGCGGCATGTTTGGACTGCCATCGTGAACCACACAAGAGAATGCCTCAAATGGCCGGATTTGTCAATCAAGGACCAACAAATTGTAACGCATGTCATCGCTAATAAATTGTAAAATTAAATAAATCGGGAATTATGAGTAAATCGCGAAGAAAATTTTTTAACTCAATAGGTGCAACTGCTCTCGGAGCTATTGCACTTAATTTGTTACCCGTGAAATATTTTAAGAACGGCAAAACCGAACCTTCCGGCAAAATCAATGTCGAAATTCATCCTCTAGCCATTAATAGAAAAATGAAGGAGGATAGCTGATGGAACAAAATGGCACTAAACCTCGTTTTTGGAGAAGTCTGAATCAATTTGCAAACAAACCTGAATCAATCGAAGCCTCTCAACATGAATTCAAAGCAGGAGTAACCGATGATTTCGATTTAAAGCGACTACCTGATAAAAGTCGGAGACAATTTCTTGCTGCCTTAGGTGCATCAGCGGCATTTGCAACAACCGCATGTACAGACTATCCCGATAAAGGGGAAATAATTTCGTACAACAAGAAACCCGCAGGTACAACCTACGGCATAGCGAATTATTACGCTTCATCGCTTAATAATGGATTGGGTGTACTTGTAAAAACCCGCGAAGGACGTCCTGTTAAAGTCGATGGAAATCCATCACATCCGATTAATCAAGGTAAAATTGATGCAATTGCACAAGCATCTTTGCTTGATATGTATGACCCCGGAAGAGTTCGCTATCCCGTCAAAAAATCAGACAGCAAATTATTGCTTTACAAGGGCGATATGCCTCAATCCGACTGGACTAAAGTTGACAATGAAATTGTTACTAAGCTGAAAGCGGCGATTGAAGCGGGAAAAGAAATTGCATTCGTAGGTAAGAAGATAAAATCGCCAACTCAAAACAAGTTGTTCAATGATTTTGCTGAAAAATTCCCGACTGCACAGTTCTATACTTATGAAGTATTTACAGACAAAAATCAAAAAGCCGCACGGATGAAATGCTATGGTAATGCTAATATTCCCGTGATTGAATGGGATAAAGCTAATCTCATTTTAGCAGTTGAATCTGATTTTCTAGGTACTGAGGGTTTACCCGTCGAGCAAATCCGAAAATACACAAGCCGCAGAAATGTTGATGAGCCGAATAACTTCAACAAGCTGTATGCGGTAGAAGGCAATTTTTCTCTTACCGGTGCCAATGCTGACGTCAGACTGCGCCTTACGCCGGAAATGCACTTCGACTTGTTATTGTCACTTGCCAATGAAATTGCAGTTAAGCGAAATATTTCCCGAATTAATCTTGGCGATGCAATAGCATCTTTACGCAATTATAATCTTGACGATTTTGCATTAAAGAGCGGAATTGAAAAAAGCAAACTAAATACTCTTATTGATGAACTTATCAAGCATGGTGAAAACTCCTTAATAATTTGCGGCAGCAGTCTCCCAACCGAATGTCATGTAGCAGCTATTCTATTGAACGAAATATTGGGTAGTGCACCAAGATTATTTTCAAGTCAATCGGAAGTTGATTTTAGAGAACTCAGTCAAATCATTGATTTTATTGATTTAACAGGTAAAATGAGGTCAGGTAAAGTCGCTGTTCTGATTCACTTCGATTCCAATCCGATTTATCATTTGCCGCGTCAATTAGCTTATGCTGATGCTTTGAAGAGTGTAGAAACAGTAATTTCACTTGTGTCTCTTGAAAATGAATCATCCGAAGGCAGCCATTATATACTTCCGATTAATCACGATTTTGAATCCTGGGGCGATTTCATGCTACGTAACGGCATAGTAAGCACTCAACAGCCGATTATTGCACCTATATTCGATACTCGCCAAAAGGAAGCGATTTTACTAAATTGGATGTCTGAAGATGTTGAAAGCTATACTCACGATATTTATCACAAATATCTTAAGGAGAACTGGAAACAGACTTTCTATCCTTTGGCGAACACATTAAGCAATTTCGATGAATTCTGGTATGCTTGCTTGCATGATGGCATATTTACTTGGGATGAATACTATATCTCGAGACCGATTTTCAATGTCGATTCAATTATTGGATTAAGTAATTCGCTTGCTAAAAGAGACATATCAATTATACTGACAAAATCTTATTTCATTGGTGACGGCTCTTATGCAAACAACGGTTGGTTACAAGAAGTTCCGAATCCTGTAACAAAAGTAGTTTGGGATAATTATGCTCAAATATCTCCTGCTACAGCGAAAAAGTACAATGTAAGTTACGGCGAAGATAAACTCGATAAGATTTCCGATATGATTGACATAAAACTTAACGGCAAATCGCTCAGATTACCTGTTATGATTCAACCAGGAATGGCAGATGACCTTATTGCAGTAGATTTGGGCTATGGAAGAACAAAAGCAGGTGAAATCGGTACCGGTGTCGGATTTGACGCTTTCGTATTTTTAGATGCTTCGGGCAATAAAATTTATTCAGGTGCAAGTGTTTCAAAATCCGGTGTAACCTACGAACTCATTTCCACTCAAGAGCATCATTCATTAGATGAGGAATTCGTAAAAGATTTTCATATTAAAAGACATATAATCCAAGAATATTCAGTTCCGTTTTACATAGAATTCCAAGAAAAATTGACCGATGTCAAAAAACGACTAGAAGCTGAATATGAAAAAAATTCGCCCGAATATGAACAAGCCCTCGTAAGCGAAAAGCGCAAACTACTCGGTCACCATGAGTATAAGATGCATAGTTTATACCCTGATAAAGAATACGCAGGCGTGAAATGGGCTATGGCTATTGACATGAACAAATGTACCGCATGTAACGCATGTGTTACAGCTTGTAATGTTGAAAACAATATCCCAATTGTAGGAAAGGAAGAATGTGGCAAAGGTCGCGAGATGCACTGGATGCGAATTGACACATATTACAGCGGAACTCCCGATGCACCGATTGCGAGTATGCAACCTATGCTTTGCCAACACTGCGATAACGCACCCTGCGAAAATGTTTGTCCGGTAGTTGCAACAACTCACAGTATCGAGGGATTAAACCAAATGACATACAATCGTTGTGTCGGAACAAGGTATTGTGCCAACAACTGTCCATATAAAGTCAGACGATACAATTTTTTCGACTTCCGCAATGATTTCAAAGATGGCTACTACCGCAAAGATACTATGGATTTAATGAATAATCCGGAAGTAACAGTTCGCGCTCGTGGTGTAATGGAAAAATGCACCTTCTGTACTCAAAGAATTGAAGAAGCTCGAATGAACGCCACAATACAAGGTAGAAAAATTCAAGGGTCGGATGTAAAAATAGCTTGTCAAGAATCTTGTCCCTCGGGAGCAATCATTTTTGGCGACATGAACGACCCGGAGTCAACTGTTTCGAAATTACGCCAACACAGTTTGGGTTATCATGTACTGGAGACTATTATGGTTAAACCGAACGTTACTTATATATCAAAATTACGCAATACTTCTTTAGAAGGGGGATATCATGTCCACTGAAACTCTTCGAAAGTCGGTCATCGAGGGCAACCCCACGATGAAGCAAATTGACGACACAATTATCAAACCTTTAAATGAAGTTCCCCATATAAGATTTTTTATGGCTATTGGGTTAACTCTCACAATGCTTTTAATTGGTGTGATATCCTTAGGAATGGCATTTTATCGCGGACTTGGACTTTGGGGTGTTAACAACCCTGTTGGTTGGGGGTTCGCAATCATAAACTTTGTCTTTTGGGTCGGTATTGGTCATGCCGGCACCCTCATATCTGCAATTTTATATTTATTCCGCCAAAAATGGCGTACAGGAATTGCAAGATTTGCCGAAGGAATGACAATATTTGCGGTCATGACAGCAGGATTATTCCCATTAATCCATGTTGGCAGACCATGGCTTGACGGCTATTTATTTCCATACCCCAATCAACATAGTCTTTGGGTAAACTTTACCTCGCCTCTGCTATGGGACGTATTTGCCGTTTCAACATACTTTACAGTATCATTTGTCTTCTGGTATATGGGATTAGTCCCCGATTTTGCTACGATGAGAGATAAAATTAGAAATAGTACGATTGTTGATAAAGTCAAAAAAACTATATACTCAGTTCTTTCATTAGGTTGGAGATTTTCAAACCGCCACTGGTCACATTATGAGATGATGTATCTTGTACTTGCGGGTTTTGCAACTCCACTTGTGCTTTCGGTGCACACTATTGTATCATTCGACTTTGCCGTATCAATAATGCCGGGTTGGCATACAACTATTTTCCCGCCTTACTTCGTTGCAGGTGCTGTTTTTTCGGGATTTGCAATGGTGCAAAATGCTCTGATTATCATCCGAAAAGTTTTCGACATGGAGCATATCATCACCTTAGATACTCTTGAAAAAATGAACAAAATTATTATTGTTACAGGATTGATGGTTGGATATGCTTACGGAATGGAGTTCTTCATTGCTTGGTATAGCGGTCACGAAGCCGAACTATTTGCATTCTTAAATAGAGCTTTTGGACCATATGCTTGGTCATATTGGATTATGGTTAGTTGCAACGTTATAGCACCTCAATTCTTCTGGTTCAAGAAATTACGCAGAAATATTCTGTTTATGTTTATTATCGCAGTTCTTGTAAATGTCGGTATGTGGTTCGAAAGATTTGTTATTACAGTAACATCGTTGTCTCGCGATTACCTGCCTTCAAGTTGGGCATACTATGTACCTACAATTTATGATATCGGACTTTTAATTGGTAGTTTCGGATTCTTTTTTACCTTATTATTACTGTTTACAAGGACTATGCCCGTAATTTCAATTGCCGAAGTTAAAAGTGTATTGAGTGGTGCTCAACCAACTCATCACGCTTTAGGACACTATGAGGAGGATGGTAACAATGGAAAATAAAATTTTACATTCAGTTACAGCGATTTTTAACACACCTGACGAAATAATAAAAGCATCGAAAGCAGTTGTCAAACAGGGATATAAAAAATTTGACGTACATACCCCTTATCCTATACACGGCTTGGATAAAGTAATGAAATTGCAACGTTCACCATTAGGTTATTTTGCTTTTGTCTTGGGTGTTACAGGTGCATGCCTAGCTCTATTACTAATGTGGTGGACAATGACAGTAGCTTATCCATTGAACATTGGCGGAAAACCTGATTTCCCGCTTCCGGCTTTCATACCTGTCACGTTTGAAGTTACAGTATTGCTTGCTTCTGTAGCGACCGTTGTTTCGATGATAGTTATATTCTTCAAATTTCCAAATAACAGCCATCCCTTGCATGATACAGATTTCATGCGTAAAGTATCATCAGACAAGTATGGCATTACTATTGAATCGGATGACCCTAAATTTGAGCTTAATTCTGCTAAACAGTTTCTCGCAAAAATTGGTGGCAGCGAAATTGAAGAAATATATTACGATAACGATGAAGTAAATGCGAAACCAACTGTTCTTGAGCCGCGCTTTTTAACCGGATTGGCTGTAATATCAGTAATTGTTATGGCTACAACCTATTTTACCCTGAATAAACTTATGTTTATGGAACCATTCAATTGGATGATGGACCAACAAAAAGTTACTTCTATGAAAGAAACTACATTTTTTGCTGATGGTTTCTCAATGAGACCTCCAGTAGAAGGTACTGTTGCTCGCGGTTTTAAGCCATTCATGTATGCCGATAGTATTGAACTTGCCGAAAAGTTTATGATAAATCCTTTAGAAATTAATACTAAGAACTTGGAAACCGGTAAAAGAAAATATAACACTTATTGTAGTCCATGTCATGACTACCACGGATCGGGACAAGCACGATTAAACGGACAATATCCCAATCCACCGAGTTTACATACCGATAAAGTTCGCGAATGGAGCGATGGTAGAATTTATCATATTATTACAATGGGACAGAATACAATGCCATCTTATGACAAACAATTGACTGAATCCGAAAAATGGCAAATTATCTTATATGTCAGAGCATTGCAAAGAGCTTTGAATGCTCAGGAGGGCGATCTATAATGGGAACCGACAATATAATTTTATACGAAAGAAAGTCACTACCTGCGAAATTACCACTAATTGGCTGGGCTGTACTATTAATTGGCGTAGTACTTACATTTTTGGCTTTCTCGGTTGATAACTTGCGTGCAAGTTACAATCTCATTATTGTATTAATGTGGGTATTTAGTATAGGATTTGGTGCATTGTTTTTAATAGCACTCGAACATCTTGTCGGAGCTGATTGGAGCGTACCTTTCAGGCGATTGACAGAAATAGTTGCCGCTGTGCTATTTGCAACACCACTCATCGCATTACCGTTACTACTTAATATAGACGAAGTATTTGTTTGGCTGAACCCGATTTTACTCGAGTCAGATAAATATGTCAAAGGGAAAGTACCGTATTTGAATGAGTCTTTTTTTATTATTCGGAACGCAGCGATATTTGCACTAATGTTTATATTCTACTTCTTGATAGCAGGACGTTCATTCAGGCAAGACAAAACACGAAATCCTGACAGCAAAAAGCTTTCAGCCAAACTATCTGCTATTTTCATGCCAATTTTTGCGGTTGTAATTACCGTAGCCGCAATGGATTGGTTAATGAGCTTGGAGCCAAAATGGTTTTCTACTATTTTTGGTGTATATTACTTCGCGGGTTCTGTTTTAGCTGCTTTATCTGTTTTAACTTTCGTATCAATTACTTTAGCAGAAAATGGCTACCTAAGTAAATATCTAACCGAAGATCATTACTATAACTTTGGTGCATTAATGTTTGCTTTTACGAATTTTTGGGCATACATTGCCTTCAGCCAATTCATGCTCATTTGGTATGCGAACATACCCGATGAAACGCTTTGGTATCTTGACCGCGGAGTTGACGGTTGGATGACGATTTCACTGGGTTTAATTTTTATTAGATTTGGCATACCTTATTTGGCATTATTGACTCGTCCATCCAAGAGCAATCCGTTTAGATTGAAAATTATTGCCGTATGGGTTTTCATTGCTCATTATTATGACCTATACTGGGTCGTAATGCCAGAATATACTAAGAAGACAGCAGTTCATGCCCCCGTTTATAGTTGGTTTGAGTTTTCAGTACCAATTTTAGTTATTGGAGTCTTATTAGTTGTGTTCTCGCTCGTTGCAAAGAATAAGAATTTAATGCCTGTCGGCGACCCAAAATTTAAAAAAGGTTTGGAATTTCATCTTTAAAAATGAAGGAAACATTAAATGGAAAATCAATTTAGACCCGAAGATGAGATAAACTACAAAAATCTACTCAAAGACCCTGTGAGACTTTTTGCGATTGTTTACCCTTATATCCTTATCTTATTTGTGGTAGCAGGAGTCTATTGGGCTGTCAATATGGATTATGCATACAAAAACACTCATCCGAAAGTTAAGCTTGCTCGCGATACGGTAGCTCCCGAAATACCCGTTCAACACGGTTCAATCATGGAAGGTGTGGATGTTAAAGTCATCAGTATATCTACGCCCGAACTTGTCAAAAAAGGAGAAGAACTATATAAGGCTAACTGTGCTTCTTGCCATGGAAATGAAGGTAAAGGTGACGGAATTGCCGGAGCAGCATTAAATCCTAAACCGAGAAACTTTGGGGAGCTTGATGGATGGAAAAATGGTGCATCAATTTCCGGCATGTGGAAAACCTTAGAAGAGGGCATTGTTGGTGGCGGTATGGTGGCATACAATTATTTGCCTGTTGAAGACAGATTTGCTCTAATACATTTCATGCACTCATTAATGAGCGAGTTCCCGAAGGATAGCGACTCCGATCTTGAAATGTTAGACCAAACTTATTCACTTTCAAAAGGAAAAGTTACACCTAATACTATATCAGTTTCTATGGCAATAAATAAATTATCCGCTGAGTATTCTACTCACTCTGAACGCATCATAAAACTTTCAGAGATGATTAAAGGTGCTGAGGATGAGAATTTACGTAACATTTTCATCAAGATTATTTCTAACTGTGATAAAGTTGCCGCCACTTTAGTTAACGGTAAGAATTGGCATACAAATCCGGACACATTCATTAAGGAAATAGGAGCTACTATCAATAATAACGGATTCAAATTAACTGCACTACGCTTGACAAAAGACGAACTTATTACTGTGTATAATTTTTTTGTAAATGCCCATAATCTTATTAGTATAGAATCTCAAAATGAAAAGAATAGTTTTAATAGTCTTGTTTATGACTAATCTTAGCCTTCTTGCAAAATTTGAAGACAGGCTCGAAGTAGGTATTGAGCACGAAAAGAAGCTCGGGACTTTCATCCCTATGGAACTTGAATTCGTTGACTCGGAAGGCTACAAAAAAACTCTCGGCGATTTGATTGACAAACCGACCGTACTGGCATTGGTTTATTATCATTGTCCCGGTATTTGCAGTCCGTTACTGAATAGCCTCGGCGAAGTGATTGACAAGGCATCGATTACTCCTGGGAAAGACTATAAAGTTTTGACAATAAGCTTTGACCCACGTGAAAACCACGAGATTGCCAAAAAATGGAAGACCAACTATTTATCTGCTATGAATCGACCCATATCTCAGAATGATTGGATTTTTATGACAGGTGATAGTGCCAATATCACGAAAATTACCGATGCCGTCGGTTTCCGTTATAAACCTGACGGCGAAAGTGACTTTGTTCACGCAGGTGCATTAATCATGATTTCACCCAATGGAAAAATTACGAGATATTTGCTTGGTACCGAATACTCACCTTTTGATTTCAAACTCGCGATAACCGAGGCATCTAAAGGCATTTCAGTGCCACCAATTTCAAAAGTTTTAGCTTATTGTTTCAGCTATGACCCCGAAGGCAGAACATATGTCTTCAATTTTAACAAAGTTGCAGGTACTATTATTTTTCTTGGGGTTGGTATTTTCTTCGTAGTATTATTAATAAAAGGAAGATCAAAGAAAGTTAGCAAAGGAGAAGAAAATGTCTGATAATACTTATTCAACCACTAATGGTGATTATATAAATTTCTATCAATACAAAGGTAGATTTTCCGGGATTTTTGCTTGGATACTGTCCGTTGACCACAAAAGAATTGGTCTTTTGTATCTTGGTTCAATAATTTTATTTTTTTTGGTCGGGATGAGCTTTGGTTTCTTTATGAGACTCGAATTATGGAACCCCGGACAAGACATTATGGGACCTCAAACATATAATGCCTTGTTTACTTTACACGGCATTATCATGATATTTTTGGTTATCATACCCGGAATTCCTGCTGTATTTGGGAACTTCTTTCTACCTATACAAATTGGGGCGGAGGACGTTTCATTCCCGCGGCTAAATCTTATGTCGTGGTATTTATATACAATTGGCGGTTTACTTGCGGTAATGTCGTTATTTTTAAGCGGCGGACCAATTGATACCGGATGGACCTTTTATGCTCCCTATAGTTTAAGAACGGGCACCGAAGTTATTATGCCTCTTATGGCGGCATTTATTCTCGGTTTTTCGTCAATTTTGACCGGTCTTAACTTTGTGACAACAGTTCATAGACTCAGAGCACCGGGTATGACATTTTTTAAATTACCCTTATTCGTATGGGCATTATATTCAACAGCATGGATTCAAATTATCGGTACTCCCGTAATTGGTATAACGATATTGCTGGTAATCGTGGAAAGAATGTTCGGCGTGGGAGTATTTGACCCCACTATGGGCGGTGACCCGATTCTGTTCCAGCATCTATTTTGGATTTATTCTCATCCTGCCGTATATATAATGATTTTGCCTGCTATGGGTGTCGTTTCAGAAATAATACCGACATTTTGTCGCAAAACAATATTTGGCTATGGCGCTATAGCGATATCATCAATAGCTATTGCATTTGTAGGCACATTAGTTTGGGGACATCATATGTTCACCTCCGGTATGAGTGATGAAGCGCGATGGATTTACTCCTTTCTGACATTTATCGTTGCACTGCCCTCAGGTGTTAAGATTTTTAACTGGGTGGCAACAATGCATAAGGCATCCATCAAAGCCGAGACGCCATTCTTATACGTCATGGCATTTATTTTTCTCTTCTCGATAGGTGGTTTAACAGGGCTTGTTCTCGGTTCGCTGGCAACAGACGTTCACTTGCATGATACTTATTTCGTTGTAGCTCACTTCCATTATGTTATGTTTGGCGGTACGATTTTCATTTTCTTTGCCGCATTACATTATTGGTTCCCAAAAATGTTTGGAAAAATGTACAACAGCAAAGTTGCAAATACAGCTTTAGGAATAATGGTAGTTGGATTCAACATGTTGTACTTTACATTCTTTATTCTTGGCTACATGGGTATGCCCCGCCGTTACTACGATTACTTACCTGAATTCCAAGGCATGCACCAGTTTGCAACGGTCGGCTCATGGATTCTTATTGTAGGCATCCTCTTAATGCTCGCAAATCTTGCTGTTGCACTGAAAAACGGTAAAAAAGCATCGATCAATCCATGGGGTGGAATGACTTTGGAATGGACTGTTCCTTCGCCGCCACCATTGTTGAATTTCAAGAAAATTCCTACTGTAAAGCATGGACCTTATGAATATGAATACTATGAGGAGGTAACAAAAAATGTCAACTAATCACATTACAGAGGCGGCACATGAAGAACACATACATGTCCATCGTGATGATTACGGTGCGAAACTTGGTATGTGGCTGTTTTTGTTCACCGAACTTCTCTTATTCGGTGGATTATTCTTGCTCTACATGGCATACAGACTAGAATATTTTCCTGAATTTCAACTATCAGCAAAAAATTTGAAAATTTGGATGGGGGGGATAAACACCATAATTCTGCTCACAAGTAGTTTGACAATGGTGCTATCCATAGTTGCTTTACAGAGACACAAAATACAAGCATCTATAATTTGGTTGATTGCTACAATTGCTTTGGCCGCCGGCTTTCTCATTGTTAAATATTTTGAGTGGTCCGCAAAATTTGCTGATGGCATTTACCCCGGGGGAGAAGAACTTGCAATGAAAAGTTCTGGTGAGAAAATTTTTTACGGGCTGTATTATACTATGACTGGACTACATGGATTACATGTGATAATTGGTATGATTATTTTATCCTTCATGTTATATTATATCATAAGGGGTAAAATCAATCCTGATAGATTTGTAGTTCTCGAAAATGGTGGTCTTTATTGGCATTTAGTTGACTTAATTTGGATTTTCCTCTTCCCATTATTCTATTTATTGCACTGAGAAAAGATTATTATGGCACATCACGACTCAAAAGACGGCAGAATAGCCCACGCTCACGACCCGAGATATGGTATTAATGTAATTATATGGATTACACTTCTCTCGCTGACTGTTATTACCGTAGCAGTTGCGGGAATTGATTTGGGTAACTATACACTATTCGTAGCTATGCTAATTGCCGCAATTAAATCGACCTTTGTCATCAATTACTTTATGCACATCAAGTTCGAAGATTTAATTTTCAAAATCTTCTTAATACTTGTGATTCTTGTATTGGCTATCATCTTTGTTTTGACAGCATTTGACGTATTTTTAAGATAAGGAATAAAATATGTTTGAGACAGCTTCCGATTATGCCCAAAGTGTAGATTTTGTAATGCTCCTTATCGTGGGCATCTCCGTGGTTCTTCTTTTGGGTATCACCATTGCCATGGTTTATTTTGTGTTCAGATATAATCGCAAACGTCATCCTAAAGCTGAACAGATTCATGGGAATGTCGTTCTTGAGATCATTTGGATAGTAATTCCGACAATTTTAGTTATGATAATGTTTTGGTATGGTTATGAAGGATTTCAAAAGTTACGCGCTGATACAGAAGGTGCTTACGAAATCAAAGTTTACGGATTTATGTGGGGGTGGAACTTTGAGTATCCAAACGGCAAAAAGACCGATACCCTTTACATACCCCTAAACCGGAAAACTAAACTTGTCATGAGTTCTCGCGACGTATTGCATAGCTTTTACATTCCCGCTTTTAGATTGAAAGAGGATGTTATCGCAGGCAGAAGTACCTTTATTTTACTCGAACCCAGAACTGTCGGAGTTTTTGATGTTGCATGTGCAGAATATTGCGGTTTGAATCACTCACGAATGTACACAAAGTTACACGTACTTGAAGATAACGAATTTGAAAAGTGGCTTGAAATTGGCATGGCAAAAGAAACTGATAAAATTGAACAAACTCAGGAACAAGTCGAGGTACAGTAAATTTAATGAAAAATATTACTGCTCCATATAGTTTCGATTGGGCTAAATCAAAGCTTGCCATAATTGCCGAATTGAGTAAAGTTCGAATAACATTTTTCGTAGCAATATCCGGTACTGTCGGCTATATTTTGGCGGGTGGTACGTTTGGAATTGAACTAATAATGACATTGTTGGGTATTTTCATTTTATCTTGTGGCTCATCGGCTTTCAATCATTTTCAAGAAATTGAAACCGATGCAATGATGATACGCACTAAAAATCGTCCCCTTCCCGCTAAGAAAATTTCCAAACACGAATCTGCAATTTGGGCATCTGCTTTTGTTCTCGTTGGGCTTGTAATGCTTGCCACATTTACCAACCCCGTTTCAACCATACTTGGTGTTGCTGCATTGGTAGCCTATAATTTAATGTACACACCATTAAAAAAACTTACAGCCTTCGCAATTTTCCCTGGTTCTATTGTTGGTGCTCTACCTCCCGCCATAGGTTGGATTGCCGCAGGCGGTTCGCCGTTTGACCCGAAATTGATCGTGCTTGCAATGTTCTTCTTCATTTGGCAAATTCCGCATTTTTGGTTTCTTATGCTGATTTATGACAACGATTACAAAAGAGCTGGATTCCCGACTCCATCGAAATATTTCTCAGCCGAACAATTAAAGAGGATTACATTTGTTTGGATTGGAGCTTTGGCGGCATCATGTATGATGTTACCTTTTTTCGGAGTAACTCACAATTTATTGACAAATCTTTTGTTGTTGACTGCCGGTGGAGTTTTACTTTGGCGAACACGTTCACTTGTTGCGAAATTTGACAAACATTTCAATCTAAAACTTGCTTTTGTTGATATTAATGTTTATGTGCTATTTGTGGTAGTTTTACTATCAGTTGATAAAATTATAAATTGAATAATCTAATTCGAGGTTAATAAAATGGAATTTTTGGACAAGCTTGTAATACCACAACCCGATTATAATTTAAATTTACTGAATTATTTTTTAATACTCGGGTTGTCAATTTTTATGACATATGCCGCATTGTTGCTCGGTAGCACCTTGATGTCGGTTTATTTCAAGAATAAAAGCGCATCACACAAAGATAATTTCGCTAAACTTTCTCGCGATTATATAAGTTTGGTGACTGATAACTGGATTTATGCTTTTGGGCTTGGGATTATACCATTTTTGTCCATAATTTTTATATATACTCAATTACTACACAAGCAGCCCGTAGCAATTGTGAGCTATTTGACTTTTTCGTTCATTCTGTTTCTTATTGCCATTATCTTAGCGTATCGCTATAAAAAATCTTTACATTTGATCAATGTTTTTACACATATCAAAGAAAAAATATCCATTAGTGATGATATAATTACCGATATAGATAACTTGTCTAATGAAGCTGAGTCTGGGAAAAATAGAACAGGCACATGGTCAGCCATTTTGATGTTCATAGCATTGTGGTTTTTCGTTGGGGCCATATCCTTTGCTATGACTCCTGACGAATGGTGGTATGGAAACGCATTGAGCGTTTTATTTTCCGGGAATAGTATCTTAAAGTTTTTACAATTTTTGGCCGCCACTTTTGCCTTTACGTCCATCACATTTGTATTTAGAAAGTTTTTTTGGGATTCTGATTCGACAAGTTATTCGCAGGATTATGCTGAATATGCAAAGAAAACAAATCTCTGGGTTGGAATGATTTCATCGATGTTACTTCCGGTCTTTATAGTTTTATCCCTTTTTGTAATACCTAAGAATTCCTTAAATCCTGCGATTTTTGGAGCAACAATGCTCAACTTATTTTTGGTCATAGTAGTCTTACAGCAGATTTATTTTGTGCTTAAAGGTCGCAGTAATAGTTTTATTAAATATGCGTTCTATTCATTTATAGTTATTTTCGCACTTTTAGCTTTTAAGGATAAAACAGCTTTCAGCGTTGCAAATCGCTCTCATGTATTAGTTCTGGACCAAGAATATAAGATTTATAAAGAAGCTTTTCTCGCAAGTCTCGGTATCGAAGCCGCGCCTATAAATGCTTTCGAAATATATAGTGGACGATGCGCAGCTTGCCATAGAGATGAAGACGCACCTACTGCACCGGCACACAAAAATATCATCCAAAAATATCTTGACCAAGCTGACCCAGTAGCCGCACTGGTGCAGTTTATCCAAAATCCGCAACCTGTAAACCCAAAATGGCCCCCAATGCCTAATCAAGGTCTTACAACTCAAGAAGCTAAAGCTGTTGCAGAATATCTTGTTGAAAAATATTCAGTAAAATAGTTCGCTAAATTAGTTTATCAAAAAAATCCCAAAACTTTTTGGGACTTTTCATTTTATTTTTGATGAATTTTTATTTAATCGGTATAATTACTGATTTTATATTTCGACTTTTTTGTACGTTTGTATCATTAAGAGTATGTATAATTTTTTTTTGGAGTTTTGATGAAGAATCTGCTGCTTTTATTGATAGTCGGTACTTTTGTATTTGTAGGTTGTAGTGATGCACCCGTAAATTGGAATGACGCTAAAAATCATCCGCAACCCATAGTGTATGATGGGGACCCCGGTGATAGCGAAGACTACACGCCTTGTACCACTGAAAACGAGCAATTCCGGAAATTCTTAGATGATGTTGCAACTGCATTAGGCATTGATTTATACGAAGTCATGCTTAACGACGAAGCACTCAGTTGTGCTTTTTTAGCTTGTTTGGAATCGCATTATAAGAATCACGGAGCCTTTGTAAGTTGCATTGCCCACTTGACAAACGACATGATGAAAGTAGGTATTATCACAGGAAAACAAAAGGGTGTGATTCAAAGTATAGCCGCTCAATCTGATATCGGCAAACCTGTTAAATCGAAAGGAAAGAAAAATTAGATACAATTTCTCAAATTTCAAAAGAGGCTTTCTCATAGAAAGCCTCTTCTTATTTTTCACAAATTATAGGTATTGAACGATTGCATCTGCCATTTCAAGTGTCGAAGCGTTTGCCCCCATGTCGTAAGTACGAACTTTGCCATCAGCTACTACCTTTGCTACAGCATTTTCAAGCCGTGTACCCATTTCCTTCTCCCCAAGCCAATCAAGCATCATCTTTGCCGCAAGAATTGTTGCAATCGGGTTAACTTTATACTGTCCAGCATACTTTGGTGCAGAACCATGTGTCGGCTCAAAAACTGCAAGTTTTTGCCCAATATTACCAGAGCATGCAAAACCTAATCCGCCGACCATTTGAGCGCATAAATCCGAAATTATATCACCATAAAGATTAGGGGCAACCAAAACGTCATATCTTTCAGGATTTTTCAATAACCACATTGTCATCGCATCAATATTGCCTTCATCAAATTGTATTTCAGGAAATTCTTTGGCGACCCTTTTCCCCGCTTCAAGGAACATGCCGTCAGTGGCACGTACAACATTTGCCTTGTGGATGACAGTTACTTTCTTTCTTCCGTTAGTTTTCGCATATTCGAAAGCAGTTCTTATTATACGCTCACAACCCTGAACGGTGTTGATTTTGCATGATATTGCATATTCATCGCCTTTTAAACCACCAAACTTTGCGAATGGTTTAGATATTCTCCGGAATAAGTCGGCGAGTTCATCGGGAACCGGTTGAAACTCAACACCTGCGTAAAGGTCTTCGGTATTCTCTCGAAATACCACAATATCAATATCATCTTTTAAGTTGAGCGGGTTGCCCTTGTAAGCTTTCGTCGGGCGGAAGCAATTGTAAAGGTCAAATAATTGCCTCATTCTAACGATTGGTGAGCGATAGATCAAACCTGTGCCCTTTAATTCAGGGATAAGCTCATTTTCAGCTTCTTTCACGGGCTTGGATGTAATTGCTCCAAACATTGCCGCATCGACCCCTTTCAGCAAATTAATGGTTCTTCCCGGTAGTGCGTCACCTTCTGTACGCCAAAATTCCCAACCGATATCACCATGAATATACTCAGCTTTAAAGCTCAGCTTGTCCAACACAATTTTTGCCGCTTCAAGCACTTCAATGCCAACTCCATCGCCTGGCAACCATGCTATTTTGTAAGTTTTCATCTTACTCCTCATTTTTCAGTATTTATAAATTAATTTTTTTGTAAATTGCATCAATGCAAGTTGCAATATATAGATTAGAACTTTAATGGTAAAGAAAATTCGGATGTTTGAGTTATTAATTTGCAATAAAGGGGGATTTTATGCTAAGAACGATAGCTGTAATATGCACTTTGCTAATATTGGCAACAAGTTTATTTTCACAATATTATGAAATTCACTGCAAACATTTTATTTACGGTTATCCGGTAGGTTCACCAATAACCAACGATTTAATCATCAGAGACTCATATGCATTGAGTAGTAATGACTCGACAAAGTTTGCCGATTGGGTTTGTTATATTTTGGATTCTGCGACAATCAACGGTCCGAGCTTATCCGAAAGGCAATGGAAAGCAGACCCCTGGCTTGATGATGATGAAACTCTTGAACACGAAGATTACCGTGGAGCAAACGAATTTTTAAATGTTGACAGAGGGCACCAGGCACCACTCGCGAATTTCAAAGGCAATAGAGATTGGTTTACAACTAATTATTTATCAAATATAACACCACAAGACTCTAAATTGAATCGTGGTATTTGGAAAAATTTGGAAGATTTGGAAAGAAAAATTGTAGTTCGTTACAAAGAAGTTTATGTCATGACTGGGCCTCTATTTGAACGTAAAATGCCCACACTTCCTAATGCTGATGAACCACACGTAATTCCAAGTGGTTACTGGAAAATAATTGTAGTTCAGATGCAAAAAGAGGGTCTATGGTTAGCGGCTTTTATCTTCGACCAAAAACAACACCCATCCAACAAACTTGTTGATTATTGTGTTTCAGTCAGAGAAATCGAACGTCGTACGGGTTTGAATTTCTTTAACTTACTAGAAACAGATTTGCAGGACGAAATCGAGATAAAAAAGGATTGCTCTTGGTTGTTCAATTGATTGTCGTTACCAACTGCTTCCGAATTTTATTTTTACTTCCCAATTTTTAGAGTCTTTGGTAATTATTGTTGTATTCTGAGTCGTTGCTTTGGTCACTTGGAGAACGAAATTTGACCAAAATGGATTTTTCAAAAATTCAGATGCCGGAATATCAATTGTAATTTCATTATTTGATGACAAATCCGCAATTGTCCCACCAATAGTCCAACTGATACCACCATATATTTGTCCTGAAATTTTGAGTGTTGCTTGCTCAAAATTCATGGTATTGCCACCAAAATTGAATTCTGCACTTTTTATTACGCCAGTATTCATAAGCATTTCTGTCAAAGCTTTTGTAGCAAAACTCGAAAATCCCGAAGTAAATCCTTCAGATAATAAATCGGTTGATGCATCTGAACCGGTCTTTGTTCTTCCCATAACGAGCAAGAACAATGCATCTTCATTTATTTGTTCATCCGAACCTGATGCTTCAACACCATCAATGAAATATTTGAATTTTATATCGGGCAACTCCTTAGTGCCAGTAATATACATTCGAACTTCGAATCTCCTACTCTTTCCGTCCTGAAGCATCGTACCTGTATGCCATGCTTCAAGATTCAACGAAGGATTCTCAATTGAACCCGCCGGGAATTGCACTGTGCCCGAGGTATAGAATTGTTTAATAAATTTTAGAGTTGAATTCTCTTTAACTAGAACCTCACCATAAAGTTTTGCTTCTTCGGAATCCCTAGTCTTTTGATATAATAATGGTACATTTCGGTCGGGTGTACCGATTTCAGCATACATCTCACCCAACAAATTCATATCCATCAATACTGTAAATTGCCCAAGCATCTTAATTCTCAAATCATAGTTTATCAAATCGGCAATGTTTCTTTCAGATACTCTACCGATTCTTTTTGATGATTGCTCATCTTCGACGTTTTCTATGTTTTGTTCTGTCTGAGTGATTGTTTTTATCCTATGAATGTCACCTATGATTTCATATTCTAAATTTGTTCTAACAGTCTGTCTCTTTTGCTGTAGAGGCATTTTGATTTCGGCATACATTATATTAATATCACCCGTCAAATTTGGTTCAGTCAAGGTTCCACTGAAACGAATAGGATTTATGTCGGTAGAGATAATGAAATCACCGTATAAATCGGGCATCGTAGCGATACTGTTATCGCTCAGCACAAGCAATCTATCCGCAAAAATAGATATATCCAAGAGTTTAGGCATAAACTTATCATCCATATCAACGAATCCCATTATTTCGGCTTTTCCTAATCTGCCGAAACGTGAGTCAGTATTCACATTTCGTAGATTAAGTTGCGCAATTGAAATTCTCGAATTGTCAACATAGACTTCTGTTTCGGCATTATATTCAATATTGGTAGCTTCAGTACGAAATTTTATTGCTTTTGACTTGATATTTCCCGAATAAACCGGCTTTTGGCTAAGTACACCACCGAGTTTTAAACTAATATCGGCTCTGCCCCTAATGTCATCTAAACCCGGTACAAAAGGAGATAGAAATTCCAGCGGGAATGAGCGAGCATTTAATAAAATATCACTTTTTTTCTTGGACTGAATTTCGCCTTTTAGCGTGTCCAAACCAATATAAATAGGTAAATAATTAATTGCAAGGTTCATCAGTTCCATATTCGTCCTGCCAAGCTCATATCGCAAAAAAACATTGCCCGATATATAGTCCTTGTCATGTTTTATATTAGCGCTTAAAGTCCCTATATAATGCTGGTTTATGTGAATACTGTCGCTGTAGAAATCGGTTTTGATTATGGGTTCGAATACATTATTGCTAATATTTATCTTGAGCGAGTCAACATTGAATTTTAGCATTTCGAATTGATTTTGAGTTTCCTCACTGGAAAAATGTAGAAAGTCTTTAATCGGGATATTGTATAATGCTATATTTATGTTTTCAAGTTCATCACCGTTTTTGGTGCCGCGCAATTCTATGGTTTCTGCGTTCTGACGGCGTAATTTGAATTTATCAATGGTTATGATATTTCCTCTTGAACTAAGGTTAATTTCACCTTGGGAGTTCCAAACAAAATTATCAGTGTAATTGAATGTTAATGAGTCAAACCTAAATTTTATTACTTCGTCAGCGAGAGTTATTCTGCCTGTAGTCTTTACTCCAAAATCTTTATTAGCTTTACCGTTGAGCAAGAAATCCATATTTTCACCATCAAATCGAAGCGAGCTTTTCAAGTCATTCACCGTTAAATCATTCAAACGACCTTCACCGCCCTGCGATATATCCAATTCAAAAAATTCGAATACAGGTAGTGAATCTATCAAATTTGACACGAGTCGCCCATTTATTGCAAATTGTGGTAATCTGAGACGCAAATCCGGCATAGTCATGTCAAAATATTTGATTTCTAGACTGTCTATTAAAACAGACATGCTAGACTTAGTAGAGATAATTTGTAGTTCGAAATCCATTTTTGTGAAAATGAGCATATCGTCGAGAAAAATGTTTAAAGGTGATATATCCTTAATTCTCGAGTTGAATTTACCATTTATAAGTGGAAATGTATCAGTTTTCTCAATTTTAAAAATTGAGGTTGTATCTTTGACGGCTTTCAATTCAGGGTTTAATGCAGTGATCTTCTTTGCCATGAAATCAGCCAAAAATGTTCCTTGATAACCTAATGCAAAAAGCAAATCACCAAGCCTATAGCTACCAATAAATGAGGCTTCTAAAAAGTCTGAATTAACAGCAAACTCTGTTTCGTCGGCTTCTCTCTTGATTGACAAATCAACTTCAAACGGCATCAATGCACGGTCATCAAAAAGTGTCTCTTCAAAAATGAAATTATATGTGCCCGCAAGCGAATCCAGCAGCAAACCCTCGCCCGCAAGCTCTATACGCCCCGTAATATGATTAGGCATCTGAGAGTTGTTGAGAATTTTCGCTAAATTAACAGATTTAAACGCAGAACGTATTTCGTATTTTGGTTGGTCTAACTCTGCGAAATCAAGCACCCCCGAAAAATGTATTGACGAGTATTTGTCGTCGAAAATTTCAAATTCTTTAAATTCAGTATCCTTTTTTGTATCCAGCCATAACGCAATATCAAGAGTATCAATATGTATCAAACTGTTGCCCAAAGAATTCACCGAAGCATTTAATTGATGGATGTTATAGTTCATAAATTGAGAATTTGACAAGCTCAGTGAAAAATCAAATTTAAGATTTGAAATTTCGGTTCCGCTACCGCTAAACTTTGTCATACCCGTTAAACTACTTTTGAATCTCGGTTCGTTAAGGATAGGATGGAGATTAACTCGAGTAAAAGCTAAGTTCCCTGAATAGAAAAGCACTTCCTTTAAATTTACTGCCGCAAAACCAGACACCGAACCAATACTTGTCGAAATATTCATATTCGCAAACACTGAATCGGCAAATCCTTTTAAATATAGCGATTTTAGTTTAGCTTCTCCAAAATTCGGTACATCCTTAAGCTCTAAACTTGGTAAAGTATTAATAATATCATTACGTTGAATTAATGATTCATCAAGACTTAACTCATAGCTGAAATTATCAAAATTCAATAAGTTATACACTTTTCCTGAAACGTTCACTTCGGAATTAGGTAATTCAAGCTCTAGAAAATGTATTGACATATCATCGAGCGTCCCTGAGAAATCTATATCAACCTTATCCAGTACTTGTAACTCAATTGGTATTTTCTCAAAATAGCTTATGAAATCACTATTAATGTTCTTGATTTTAAGTTTAATATCAAAAACTGCATCTTCAATTCTCGGCTCTTTTTCAGTGAAAACATTAAAATTCTTCATAGCTATATCGCCCATGAGGTATTGCTCATTTGATGCGAAGTCAATATCTTTCAGAGATAGAACGTTTTTATTCGCCGTTGCCTTAAACTTGAATTTATCAATACTTAACCCGGTAAAATACTCTTTACCGGCGAATTGTTTCATTTTCAATTCAAAATGATTTTTATGGATTATAGCGTTTACTTCGGCTTTGAATGATAGGTCACCAAATCCAAATCGCTCAAAATCAATTTGTCGCCCGAAATTGCGTGCTAAGGTAGAATCATACATAAAGAAGCTCGCATTCTTCATGATTAAATTGTTTATTTTTAAGGTTAACTCCGAACTTATAGTATCGGGGGGAGTATCTAGAGGCTTGGCTATTTTATCGTAATTCCATAGGCTGTCTCTATTACTCCGGAATAGCTTGATGGTTGGCTCGATAAGTTCCAAATTATCAACTGAGATTCTGTTGCGAAATAAATCAGAAATGTCAAATTTGACCTTAATTTCCGGTATAGCCGCTAAAGTATCGCCAGATGTAATCAAAGTCACCGAATACAACTTAATTCCATCAAGAAGACTGATTTGCAAATCACCAATGCTGATTTCGGCAAGTAGTTCGTTGTTGACAATGCTTGTAATTTTTAACAAAGCAAATGAACGAAAAAACTGAAACTGAACAAGAATGAGAATCAATGACATGAAGATAATGAAGGCAAGAAGTAAAATAAGAGATAGTCTTCTTATTTTCATACCAAAAGTTTTCTTTTTCTTTGTTTCATTTTCGTTCATAATATTATAACGTATTAAAAAATCTTTTGTCTATTAGAAGTGGATTAACAGGGCTTTCAACAGCCCCTTCAATAAACAACGGCATACCTGAAAAATAATATGCTCCTTCGGGTACATGTGCCAAATTTAACAGTTCAAATATTATGCCTTTTTGGAAAATTATATTATGTATGGGGCGAACAGACTTCCCGGGCTGATAGTCAGTAGATTTCCATGATGTGCCAAATAAATGAAATCCGGGGATATTTGCTAAATAATCAGCCGCTTCTTCATTTAGTACTAATATGTAATCATCGCGGTGATAACCTTCTTCATTAGTCGGACAATTCTTGGTTGTAATTAAAATTTTCGGTGGAATGCTATCGGTGCATACATCTTGCAACTTGTCAGTCAGTTCCTTTAAGGTGATAACTTTTTTATACAAAAGGTGAGAATCTGCTACTTTTTCGTAATCATTATCAAATCTCAAGACGACAGCTTCTCCAAAAAAGAACTCGGGATGATTTCTTATGTAGATGCTTAAATCATCAACTGATTCGTTAGTATGTAAAGGCGATTCGACATGTGTTAAACTATGCGGCTTAAAAACATGCTCATCATAATTTACAGGTGGTAATTTGTCCTTTTCAAGTTTGTATATGGTTCTACGAAAATAAGGCTGACCTTCGTTCCATAATCCTTTCACACGATTGCTGATTTTATTACCGATTACGTAAATCATAATTTCAATGATAATAAAAAAGTGCCTCAAAACTTTTTGGAATTAACCAACTATAATTTCTGAGACAAAAATTATTGATTATTATAATAACTGTTCGGGTTCATGGTAGTCTTCCGTGTTACCGTTTCCGTTACTACCTTGTTCTTCGTCATGAACAACAGTTACTATGTCTGCAATCGAATCACCTTCATCAAGTCTCATCAGTCTTACGCCTTGCGTATTCCTGCCAATAGTTCTTATCGCTTTAATGCTTTGCCTGATGACGATTCCGTTAACTGTCATAACCACTAAATCCTCTGAATCAACCGCAGTCATTAATCTAACAACGCTACCTGTTTTTGGAGTGATATTCATGGAAATTACACCTTTTGCTCCGCGTCGTGTAAGCCTGAAGTCCTCGTATCTTGTTCGTTTACCATAACCGTTTTCGCTCACGACAAGTACCTGAGCATCTTGGCGCCTAATGATAATCATCGAAACTACTTTATCGGATTTGCCGAGGCTAATGCCTTTTACTCCAGCCGCTGTTCTACCCATAGACCTGACTTCAGCTTCACGAAACCTGCAAGCGAGTCCATTCTTTGTGCCTATTATTATCTCGGCACTACCATCACTCAATCCTGCTGAGATTAATTTATCATCATCGTTCAATCCAATAGCAATTATGCCGTTAGAACGCACATTGGCAAATCGTGATAACTCAGTCTTTTTGGTTACTCCTTGTTCAGTACACATTATCACAAACTCATTATCAGAAAATTCCCTAACAGGCATCAATGCTGTTACCTTTTCATTTGCTTCCTTGGCTATCACATTTGCAAGCGAGCGTCCCTTTGCGGTTCTGCTGCCTTCCGGTAAATCATAAACCTTAATCTTATAGACTTTTCCTGCATCGGTGAAAAACAGCAAATAATGATGAGTTGATGCTTGATAAATAAATTCAATAAAATCGTCATCGTATGTGGTCGAACCGCTCGAACCTCTGCCACCCTTGTTTTGCCTGCGATAACTACTGAGAGGTGTACGTTTTATAAATCCTTTATGCGAGATTGTAACGATAACATCTTCATCGACTATCATATCCTCAATAGTAAATTCCTTGGCATCAAGCACTACTTCAGTTCTACGAGAATCACCGAATTTATCTCTTAACTCTGTCAATTCGGTCTTAATGATTTCCATTTGTAAATTATTGCTTGCTAAAATTGCTTTTAATTTTTCGATTAATTGAATTAAATCACGATATTCTTTTTCGATTTTTTCTCTTTCCAAACCGGTCAATCTTTGTAACCTAAGGTCTAATATTGCTTTGGATTGCACTTCGGTCAATCCAAATTTTTCTTGCAATCCCATAGATGCTGTTTGCGGGTCACGCGATGCTCGGATTAGAGCAATTACAGCATCTAAATTATCCAAAGCTATTTTAAAACCCTCTAAAATATGAGCTCTTTTCTCTGCGGCATCAAGCTCAAATCTTGTTCGCCTTACAATAACTTCATTGCGGAACTCAACAAAATGCCTTACCATTTCACGCAAAGTCAATACTTTAGGACGTCCCTTGACCAAGGCTAGCATAATAGACCCAAAAGTTATTTGCATCTGCGTATGCTTGAATAGATTATTCAATACTACCTCGGGACTACCGTCACGCTTCAAATCTATAACGATACGCATTCCGTCACGGTCAGACTCATCATTTAATCCAGAAATATCTTCTAAAACTTTTGCACGCACCAATTCGGCAATTTTTTCAATTAATGTGGCTTTGTTTACCTGATAAGGCAGTTCGGTTACTATTATAGATTGTTTTGTACCCGTTTTATTTTCCTCGAAGGCAACTTTGGCACGAACAGTTACTTTGCCCTTACCGGTCGTATAGGTTTCCCTAACACCTTCATAACCGTAAATTATACCACCTGTGGGAAAATCCGGAGCAGGAATATATTTCATAAGTTCTTCAGAAGTAATCTCACGGTTTTCGATGTAAGCTATCGAACCATTTATGACTTCCCGTAAGTTGTGCGGTGGAATATTCGTCGCCATTCCAACTGCTATTCCGCTCGCACCATTAATCAGGAGTGTCGGCAATACCGTCGGCAATACCGTCGGCTCTTTGAGTGATTCATCAAAGTTTGGCTGAAAATCAACTGTATTTTTGTCTATATCCCTTAAAGTTTGAATCGCGATTTGAGCCAGTCTCGTTTCAGTGTAACGCATCGCGGCTGGAGGGTCGCCGTCTATTGAACCGTAGTTACCCTGACCGTCAACAAGGGGATACCTCATGCTCCAATCTTGAGCTAATCTGACCATGGCGTCATAAACGGAAGAATCACCATGAGGGTGATATTTACCGAGTACTTCACCGACAAGTCGTGCTGATTTCTTATAAGCTCGATTTGGTAATAATCCCAATTCTTGCATTGCAAATAGGATTCTGCGGTGCACCGGCTTCAAACCGTCTCTCACATCGGGTAACGCGCGAGATACTATTACAGACATTGAATAATCCAAATATGAGCTTCTCATCTCGTCTTCTAACAATGTCTGTACTATTGTTTCTTGATTTAAAAGTGACATTCTACAATATATAGTTAATTATTAATTGTCTATAATAAACTTACAAATATACGAATTTTTAAGAGATTATACTAAGAAAAATGATTAACAATTTGCCTCAATTAACAGATTAATTCATCACTGTCGAGAAAAATGCCGCGTGATTTAATATGCTCAATCAATGACGAGTAAATTTCGGATTTGCACAATACTTCAGAATTTCCTGTAATGACAAAGTGAGATTGAGCACGCGTTATTGCAACATTTAATTTCCTGTCAATTTCCTTGCCTTCAAACTTGCTTGGGTTGCATAAAGAGTGAAGTAATTGAGGATAATTCACGGCTATTGTCATGATAATAAATTGTCTTTGACTGCCTTGGAACCTTTCTACTGTATCAACTAAAATCAAATCCAATTTGTCTTCCAGCAAATAGCTTTTTACAAGACTGCATTGTGAACGAAAAGGTGCAATTACTCCAACCGTTGTTGAATCAAAGCTATTTGCAAGCGTATTTTTTATTGCGTAACAAAAAGCTCTGACTATTTGAGCTTCGGTAATTGATTGTTTAAATCCAATATCATACTTACAATCAACAAAAATCATTCTCTTCTGAGAAAGGACTTGCTCAAGGCGATTTTGGCTATCGGGAGAGAAATTTTTAATTTTTTCTTTCTGATGCAAGCCGAATATTTTCAGTTTATTGTTATAGAAATAACGATTTGGAAATAATTCTATATCTTCGTGCATTCTCGCTTGGTAAATCAGTGTATCGTAACAATCATGCCATCCGTTTATTTTTGCTTGTCTGATTAATCTTTCAAACAGTGAAATCGTTAAGTCACTCATAGATATAGCTTTAAGTATATCGTTATCAATAAGCGAATACATGCTGTCTTGCGAAAATATAGCAGGCAATTGCCTTTCATCACCAATTAGAATGAACTTCTTTACGTATGAAAGTATTCCGGATAGCTGATATTCGGGTATTTGTGATGCTTCGTCCACAATAGCCGTATCAAAATCAAACAATGAAAATATTTCTTTATTTGAGACAGCAGTAGCAACTGTCGAAATAATTAATCGTGCCTTTCCAACTTCTTTATATAAATCTCTCAACGACAAACGCTCTGCTAAATCCGCCACTAATCGCTTGGAATTTCTTCTAGCGGCTTTTGAACCGACTCTCAAATAGTTGATCTTTGGCGAGATACCGGCAACAACATCCTCAATCTCATCTACTGCTCTATTTGTATATGCAATAATTAATACTTTACGTTGTTCCTCATGCGAAAATTGCTCTACCAAAGCCTTAAGCATATATGTTGTTTTACCGGTGCCGGGAGGTCCTTGTATAATGAAATAATCTTTTGCTTGCACACATTTTCTGAAAATTTCATTTTGTTTGTCATTTAAATATTGTTTTGGTTTAACATCAGAAGCACCAAACTCAGGTCTTCTGATCCCCAAAAATAGTTCTCGAAATTTTTTGTTTGACTTTAAGAGTCTGAAAATTGAAGCTAAAACTGCTCTATTGGATGATTCGATTCTATCTGAAATAATAGCCCAATCGGTTGCCACATTAAATTTATCGCGTTTGAATGATTTATTACGAAGGGATAGTCTTATGGAAGTATTTGTCGCTTCAATGACAGAACCCCTAAGCACTTGGTCTTTATGAGGTAAGCATTCTCCGTAAGAATCATATGCAAATAAAACAACAATATCTCCTTCCCGGATTGAAGTAAATTGCATTTGCTCACATTTGGCATCGAATTCCATATGCAATTTATCAGGATCACTTTTCTCAATGTTGAGTTTTAAGTCCTTTATTATATGGCTATTATGTATATTATCAAATTTGTTCAAATTCCACAAATTCGAATATGGTTTTGAATTATTGGACGCAAAATAGCCGATTTTTAAAGAAAATATTTCACGATAAGCAAAAGATAATTGCTCTTTAAACCACTCCCGAGTAATTTCATCTGCTTTTTTATAATGTCCGAAAAATTCTAAGATATCTTTTGAAATAAAATTAATGCCGGGCAATTCTACTTTATCGTTTTCGAAAATCTTAAATCGTCTGTTTGCAATAGTGAACTCAAGTGCAACAATATAATTACGGTGCTTAAGTAGTTGTTGTTTATAGAGAAAGACATTTGGTACATTTCTAAGTGTATCTTTAGTATCTTTGGAATATAATATCGCAGATGTTCCGAAACGAGAATTATTCAGTTCATCAAGCAGCAAATTATAGCCCGTAACCTGAGCGATATGTTGTTCCCATGCACCAATGGCGATTCTATAATGATTGTCACCGCGAACGGTCATATTAAGACTCGGTGCTTTACCCGACTTCATTTCAATAATATTAACTTCCGAAAAATCATCGGATTTAATATCAGCCAAATCCAGTCTGCCCTGTAATCCGTATGTTGGAGATATAAAGGACGGCTCAATTACAGGCTGAGAAAATTTATCTTTGCTTAAAAATACTTTCAAATTACTGAAATGTAGTTCTAAATTCGCTTTTAATTCATCATATATATTTGCGTTTTTCTTGAATAAAGCAAAGAAACCTAGAGGCTCGATTCTTAAAGACTGTCCTAAAGTACTTTCAAAATCAGCATTCTCTTCTTCAATTAATTTATCGAAAGTAAAATTTACAATTTTACCCAAGAGTAAATGAAAATTATTTTCGGGTTCTTTTAATTTGGATATCAGATTTATTAGATAATCTATACCTGTTTTGTAAAAACTTCCTGAAAGTTCAGTTACATCAACAAGATAGTCTGGCTCAATAATGACCAATGTTCTTCCTGTTGTTTCGTATTTCCTTTCACTTACTAAATTCAAATCAATTATATTAATTCTATTATTAATTCTTAAATAATTATTGATGTCATTCCAAGGTTCTTTAAATTTTATTTGAACTACATTTTCAAATTCATCAACGAAATTATAAATTGTGCCTATATCATTCTGAGATATTTTCTTAGTACATATTAAATTATACAAACTCGTCAATTCTTTATTATAAGTAGTGAATGATTCAAAATAAGTTAAAACATTACTAAATTTATCATTGTCAATTTCATTTGTCGAAATATAATTGATTATTAATTCAACAAGTTGCTTACAAGCATTTACCGCAGCTTCTATATCTTTAATTTTATAGATATTCCTCGGCTTTATAAGAAAATTAAATTTGTTAAATAAATCTTTTAAATTTTTAGGAAATTTGTATTTCTCATGTAAAAACGCATTAAGGGCAAACGAACTTGGAAAACTCTGATTCTCGAGTAACGACAGATTATAGTAAAATTCACTTAGGATTGAATGCAGTTTCTTTAATGTCTTAAAATTTATCTGTGATGCTGATTCTGCGACTATTTCGACTAAATCTAAATATTGCTTCGAGTTGACCATATGATTAATTATCGGGTCTTATGTCTTTTATGCTTAATTGTGGGGACTTATTACCGCTAAATACAGAAAATTCAAAATTATAAACAATCGAAAAAGTCTTTCCACCGTTGCATAGATTAATTTTCTTGGCTAAATTTTGCCCGATAGCATCTATTGCGAAATTATTTTGTATCGCTCTGAATTTTATACTATTATTCCCGATTATTTTGATACCGTTTTGAGAACGAACTCCATTTGATATGAATACAGGTTTATGATTTGCATAGCCATAAGGAGCAAATTTATTCAATGAATTTAAAAAAGTTGGTGAAAGTTCATTGAATTTTAATTCAGCATCAATTAAAATCTCGGGAGTCAACATTTCAGTCGTTATGCTCATTTTCGCAAGTTCGTCAAATCTCATCCTAAATTCGGGAACATTCTCAATTTTCAGGGATAGTCCCGCGGCGTGTTTATGTCCCCCAAATTCAATCAGCAAATTTTCGCATTTTTTGAGAGCGGTATGTACATCAAAATCATTGACGCTGCGAGCCGAACCCTTAGCAACACCATCAATGTTAGTTAGCAAGACAGAAGGCAAATTATATCTGTCTACCAACCTTGACGCTACGATGCCAATTACGCCTGCATGCCACTTATCGCCATAAATCACAAGAGAGTGAGGTGAATTTTTATTTATAAGTTCCTCAGCTATCGGAATTGCTTGTTCAAATGCGTGCTGGTCAAATAATCTGCGTTTACGATTTTCATCTTCTAAAATCTGAGCAATCCGGAACGCATAATTTTCATCTTTCTGCATCATCATTTCTACCGAACGCTTTGCATCCCCCAATCTACCTGCAGCGTTTATGAGTGGTGCTATTGCATAGACAATATTTGAAGCTGTGATGTTACCCTCTTTCAAACCCGTACAATGGATAAGCCCTTTCAGGCCGGGGCGTGGTTTACTATTGAGAAGTTTTAGCCCATAATGGACAAGTATTCGATTTTCTCCCATTAGCGGCACCATATCAGCTGCTGATGAAATCGCTACATAATCCAAGTATTCAATTGCTTTTGAGCTTATACCTAATTCATGAGCTATTGCCTGAATAAGTTTGAAAGCTACTCCACAAGCTGAGAGTGACTTAAACGGATATGGGCAATCCGGCATCAAGGGGTCAAGAATGGCAACTACCTTTGGGATCTGTTGACCCGGTTCATGATGGTCACAAATAATCGTATCAATTTTTTTCGAATGCGCGTATTCAATTTGCTCGTAGGAAGTAATACCGACATCAACAGTTATCAGAAGAGAGGCACCCCTGCTAATTCCGAGGTCAATGCTCTTTCCTGACAATCCGTACCCGTCCACAAAGCGGTCGGGAATGTAGTAATCAACCCGTCCGCCGATTTCAGCTAAAAACTGGCATAACATCGATGTACTGGCTGTACCGTCAACATCGTAATCACCATGAACCCAAATCAGTTCCTGCTTCCTAATCGCCTGAAGTATTCTTTCGACTGCCTTTTGCATGTCCGTCATAATGAAAGGATTATGTAAATCATTCAACGACGGATTAAGAAAACTTTCGGCATCCTCGCGGTCTTTCAATCCCCTGGATACCAATACTTCTGCCAAACTCTTGGGTACCTTCAGGTGATTTGCTATTTTCTGTACAGTTTCATCATCATTGTTTTTTCTAATTGTCCATCTATAGTTCAACATTAAACCTAAAACATTTATATAATTGTACAAAATTATGCATAATTTTGTAATTTACAAAACAAAGTGTGCAAAAAATTTCACACTTTAATAGAAAATTTGAAAATATATGAAGTTTGAGAACGAAGAAGAATTAAGAAAAAAAAGTCCGATAAGGAAAACCTGCATATCTAAGCGTAAATTAGTTCGCCGAACTGGGGAAATCATTACTAATACGGAAACGGCAACTGTTATAGCTATTATAGGCAACGTTGTTATCGTTGAGCTTGATAATGCTCACGAATCGGAATATCTTGAATGTGTCGTATCAGGCAAATTGATTTCACCACATTCGAGTTCATCTCTTGTTGTAGTTGGAGACAAAGTAAAGATAGTTCGTAGCAATTCAATCGGGAAGGATAGCGGATTATTGCTCGGTCGAGTTGTTGCAGTTGAGCAACGAGACACCTATTTTTCTCGCAAAGTCGCAAGTAAAGCCAATCGAGAGCATGTCGTAGCTGCAAATTGCGACAAAATACTAATTCTATGCTCACTTGCTGACCCCATTTATAATAGGAGATTTATTGATAGAGTACTTTTAGCCGCAAAATTTGGTGATGTTGAACCCGCCATCTGTGTCAACAAAATTGATTTGTTTGATGATATCAGTATGTTTGAGGAGGATTTCGAAGTGTATAGAAAATTGGGTTACAGAGTGTTTTTCATGAGTGCTCTCAAAAATGACGGTATCGATGAGATATTCAATTACATCGAAAATTTTGTAACTTTACTGTTCGGACCTTCAGGTGTAGGAAAATCAACTTTACTAAACGATTTTTTCGGTGAACAAGTGCAAGAAGTTACCGAAATAAGTCAACGAACAGGCAAGGGACAACATACCACGAGTGCCGTAAAAATGTTCAAACTTAACAATACTACGCGAATAATTGACTCACCCGGTGTGCGTGAATTTGCTCTTTGGAACGTAAAAAAAAACGAACTCCCCCTTTATTTCGATGATTTTGTAGAGTATATGCACAAATGCAAGTTCTCACCCTGTACTCATATCTGTGAGCCTGATTGCGCAGTTATCAACGCCGTTGAAGCAGGGGAGATTGATGCCGAGCGTTACAACAGCTATTTAAATATTTTAGACACAACCAACGACGAAATCTTTTGATTTTTAACATTCGTTGATTTTTGCTACTTTTGTAAAGGCGACATGGAGAGGTGGCAGAGTGGTTGAATGTGGCGGTCTCGAAAACCGTTGTACGGGCAACTGTACCGAGGGTTCGAATCCCTCCCTCTCCGCAAAATGAATGTAAAGAAACACTTAACTCCCGATGTTTCATGTATAGAAAATTCGCTTCCATATGTTTCCAACACTTTTGTAAAATGTAAAAACGTCTTCCTTTTTCTGCAATCAGGGCTTTTTGTTTCGTCCGACATTTTTAATTTCCAAGTTTGTTTTTAGGGTTTAACAAATTGTCCGATTAAATTCTAACTAATGTAAAAAAATTATCGTACCCTTTTCATCTACCCGAACTTCCCTCAAAACAAAAGAGAAGAAGCCACTGTTAGCGAATTCTTCACTTAATAATACCGTTATTTAAATGTTTAAAGACTATGCTCAATGATATTAATTCTTGGGTAAATCGTCACTTATGTCGAGTTCGCCGTCAGTAACCACTGTGGGTTTAATAAGATTTTTCTCGTCAATTTGCGTTATGCCTTTCGTAAAATCGAATTTCAATTTATCGGCTTCCTTATTGACATCGGCGATGATTTTTGCACCATATCCGAGATTTTCTACCAAAATCAGTTCGGCGATTTCATCTTCAAGATACTTTTGGATTGCACGTTTCAACGGGCGGGCACCATATTTTTCGTCAAATCCTGTATCCACGAGGAATTCTTTGCCTGCATCGGTCAATTCAAACTCCATCTTGTTAGCTTTGAGTCGTTTCCTCAATGCTTCAGTTTGGATATCTATTATTCCGAAAATATCCTTACGACTCAAGCGATGGAATATGATGAAATCATCAATGCGATTTATAAATTCCGGATTGAACAAGCGTTTAATCGAGTCCTCGATAGTTGATTTAATATGCGAATAATCGTCAGTTTCCTTATCCAATGAGAAGCCGATTTTGCCCCCGGCTTTGACGTCGCGAGTACCGACATTTGATGTCATGATAATGATTGTATTCTTGAAGTCCACTTTACGTCCCAGTCCGTCAGTAAGCACACCGTCATCAAATACTTGCAGGAGTATATTGAATACGTCGGGATGCGCCTTCTCAATTTCATCTAAAAGAATAATACTGTATGGCTTGCGGCGAACTTTTTCGGTTAATTGACCACCTTCTTCATAGCCGACATAGCCCGGAGGAGCTCCGACGAAACGTGAAACCGAGAATTTCTCCATATACTCGCTCATGTCTATACGAATCAGCGAATCTTCCGAATCAAACATGACTTTTGCAAGCGCCTTAGCAAGTTCTGTCTTGCCAACTCCCGTTGGGCCTAAAAACATGAATGAGCCAATCGGGCGCTTTGGGTCTTTCAGCCCGGCTCGTGCTCTACGAATTGCTTTAGCTAACGATTTAATTGCTTCATCTTGCCCAACTACGAACTTTGTCAGGTCCTCGGAGAGCCCCATCAACTTTTGTGACTCAGTTTCAGCTATTCGATTTACAGGTACTCCAGTAACCATTGCAACTATGTCGGCAACATCCTCTTCATTTACAGGAAAGACTTGCTCGCCGGATTTGTTTTCCCATTCAATTTTGGCAAGTTCAAGCTCGTTATGGAGCCTCTTTTCCATGTCCCGAAGACGCGCCGCTTCCTCGAAATTCTGCCTCTTAACGACATTGTTCTTTTCCGTGCGAATATCAGCAATTTTTTCTTCTAGTTCGATAATTTCTTTCGGTACGACAATATTTGACAAATGCACTTTTGCACCTGCTTCATCTAAAATGTCAATTGCTTTATCTGGGAACATCCTGTCGGTAATATATCGCTCAGACAGCCTTACGCATGCTTCGACAGCATCATTTGTGTAAACGACGTTGTGATGCTCCTCATATTTATCTTTAATGTTGTTCAAAATTTGCAATGTCTCATCGCTTGACGGAGGATCAACCAAAATTTTCTGGAACCTTCGGTCGAGTGCCCCATCCTTTTCAATGTATTGGCGGTACTCATCTAATGTAGTAGCACCTATACACTGTATATCACCCCTTGCAAGAGCCGGTTTGAACATGTTCGAGGCATCAAGTGAGCCACTTGCTCCTCCTGCACCAACGATAGTATGTATCTCATCAATGAATAAAATAACGTCTTTAGCTTTTTCCAATTCGTTCAATACTGCTTTCATGCGTTCTTCAAATTGACCGCGGTACTTTGTTCCCGCCACAAGCGAAGCTAAATCGAGCGTGACAATTCTTTTGTCGAAAAGTGCGCGAGATACTTTTTTCTGTATAATTTTCAAGGCAAGACCTTCTACAATAGCAGTTTTACCGACGCCCGGCTCTCCAATGAGCACGGGATTATTCTTCTTCCTACGAGAAAGTACTTGCGAAACACGCTCAATTTCTTTCAATCTGCCGATTACAGGGTCGAGTTTACCTTCAAGTGCCAATTTGGTCAAGTCCCTACCAAAATTATCTATAACGGGAGTTTTAGCTCTTTCTTTAGCCACTTTTGGAAGAGGCTGTCCTGATGGAATTCCGCGTGAATAGGAACTTTGACCACTCAGAATATTTTCTAATTCTCTTCGAGCTGAATCATAATTTATAGAAAATTGTGCTAAAATTTGTGCTGAAATATTTTCTTCGTCCCTGAGTAACGAGAGCAACAGGTGCTCTGTGCCAATTGTTTCAGATTTGAACAACTTTGCTTCGAGATAAGTAATTTTCAAAACCTTTTCGGCTTGTTTTGTCAACGGGATGTTCCCTATGGTAATTGTGTTACCTGATTGTCTGACCGTGTCCTCTATACCTTTTTTCAATTTGTATAAATCCGTACCTAAACCCTTCAAGATGCGGACAGCCATACCATCACCTTCTCGTATGATACCCAGCAAAAGATGCTCGGTTCCAATATAGTCGTGACCGAGCCGAATTGCTTCTTCGCGGCTCAACCTTATGACGTCGTTTACTCTATTTGAAAAATTTCCTTCCATAATCCTGTCAATTTAGTTAAAAACTAAGTAAAATGACGCTCAAATCTATTGATTATTTGTATTAACTAAGATATATTGAAATCTATTTATTTTCTGACTGCTTCCTTGTGCAATTCTATAAGTAGATTGAATGCTTGTATAGGGGTGAGGTGGTCAATCTTTATCGCAGCGAGCCGTTCTCGTAGCTGGTCATCACGGAACTCGAATATTGCAAGCTGGTCTTCGGAACGCTTCGCTTTATTTGTCTTGATTGACTTTATGTTAGGTTTGCTTTTAGTAGAATCTCCGGTGCGATTTTCTTCACCAAGAGTAGCCATGATTTCATCTGCTCGTGTGATGACTTCGTGAGGCATACCAGCCATCTTAGCTACATGAATTCCGAATGAATAATCACTTGCACCGGGAACGACTTTGTGAGTGAAAATAATTTCAGTACCCGTTTCAACAACTTCCACTTTATAGTTTTCAATTCCGTAATATCTTGATGCTAAATCGTTTAGTTCATGATAATGTGTTGCGAACAATGTCTTGGCGTTAATTTTGTCGTGTATATACTCGGATATTGACCAAGCAATTGAAATGCCATCAAAAGTTGCCGTGCCGCGCCCGACTTCGTCAAGCAGTATCAGACTTCGACTGGTAGCATTATTCATTATGTTTGCGGCTTCCTGCATTTCAACAAGAAAAGTACTTTCTCCGGCAGTAATATTATCCTGTGCTCCTACGCGAGTGAAAATCTTATCAACCACTCCGATTTTGGCAAATTCAGCGGCTATGTATGAGCCGATTTGGGCTAAAAGTATATTAATAGCCACTTGTCTCAAATAGCAGGATTTACCCGACATATTTGGTCCGGTGATTATATGGAGCATTTTATCGTCGGTATTCATAACTATGGAATTCGGAGTAAAATGCTCGCCTTCTCTCAAAACTTTTTCAACGACGGGATGGCGCGCATTAACCAACTCAAGTTCAGTATTATCAACTATTTCAGGTTTGTTATAATTGTTAGCTTCTGCAGTTTCTGCAAGAGACTGCAGACAATCAATTTCGGCAGCCAATTGGGCATTGCTTTGGATGGCTTTAGTATGCTCGGAAATTTTTAATAATAATTGATTGAAAAATTTATTTTCAAGCTCACTTATTTTCTCTTCCGCACTCAATATTTTACTTTCAAAGTCTTTAAGTTCTTCAGTTATATACCTTTCTGCATTTGTCAATGTTTGTTTGCGGATATAATCTTCGGGGGCTTTGTTTTTATGTGTATTTGTAATTTCAATATAATAACCAAAAACACTTGTAAAACCTACTTTTAATGACGGTATGTCCGTACGGCGTCTTTCTTGCTCTTGATAATCATTAATCCATTTATTTGCCGAGTACTTGGCCTGAATATACGTATCGAGAGTTGTGTTATAACTATCGCGAAATACTCGTCCTGTCCCAAGTTGAGCGGTCGGGTCATCTAATAATGATTTTTGAATTAAATTAATGATTTCTGAATTATCTATATAACTATTTTTTAATTCAATTATTTCATTTATTTCGCAATTATTAAATAATTCAATAATTACAGGAATCATTGCTAAGCTGTTTTTCAGAGATACGACATCTCGCGGATTTGCTCTTCCGGTACAAACTTTCGTTATTAGCCGCTCGATATCTCCTATCTCGTGTAACATGTCTCTTGTTTTTTTTCTAACCTCTTTGTTCTTAAAAAAATAACTGACTGAGCTTTGTCTTTTAATAATTAACTCTCGTCTGATAAGAGGCATACTTACCCATTTTCTAAGTAATCTGCCGCCTTGTGGAGTTCTAGTCTTATCCAATACCGAAATCAAAGTAGCTGAATGGTTATCGTGTTGCGAAAATAATATTTCCAAATTTCTGCGAGTTGATTTATCCAACTGCATATAATTCTCGGTTGTGTATTTTTGGATTGAAGCTATTTGATTTGATGCACTATTTTGTGTTTCGTTTATATAATTAAGCAATGCGCCTGCAGCTGATATTCCGATTGCTAAATCATCAATTCCAAAGCCTTTGAGGGAGTGTGTTTTGAAATGCCTGAGCAAAATATCATTAGTGAAATGATACTCGAACATCCAGTCTTCCACTTTTGTTATTACCGGATTTTGATTTATTGCAATAATTTCATTTTGGAAATAATCTTTCTGCTCTTTGCTGATTAATATTTCTGCGGGGTTTATGCTTAATAGAAATTCCTTGAAGTATGTTGAATTTATTTCTCCTACTTGAAACTCTCCTGTGGAAATATCTGTTATAGCAATGCCAATTACTTTCATATACGACTTTAAATCATTGCAATATAGTGAAATAATAAAATTATTGCTTTTTGTCTCAAGAAGCTTATCATATAAAGCAACACCGGGTGTGACAATTTCGACTACACCACGTTTAACAATACCTTTGGCTTTTTTGGGATCTTCTAGTTGCTCACAAACCGCTACTCTGTGCCCAGCTTTGACTATTTTCGGTAAATATGCATCTAACTGATGATACGGAAATCCTGCCAAAGGTGTATCTGCGCCCGCGCCATTATTTCGCTTTGTAAGTGTGATTCCGCATACTTGCGATGTAATTACTGCATCATCGCCAAAGGTTTCATAAAAATCACCTAATCTGAAAAGCAAAATTGTATTAGGATATTTTTGCTTTATCTGGTTATATTGTTTCGCTAAAGGTGTTTGGCTTTCTTTCATATTTATTTAACTCGGAATTTGTACTCCCCCCATACGGTTAACAATCCATCCTGTACGCTTATGGATATAATTTGTCGGTTTCGTGGGTGACCATCTATGCGGATTTGGAAGAACAGATGTTAATAATGCCGCTTCATTTCGCGATAGTTCTGATGCCGATTTCCCGAAAAATTTTCTTGATGCGGCTTCGGCTCCATATAGACCGTCCCCCCATTCCACGACATTAATGTACACTTCTATTATTCTACGTTTATCCCAAATAGATTCAATAAGATACGTAAAATATGCTTCAAACCCTTTCCTGATATAATTGCGAGAGTGATTCAAAAAAGTGTTCTTTGCCGTTTGCATCGTAATGGTGCTTGCACCACGTTTCTTCCTTCCTTTGTGGCGTTGATTGTAATTTTTAGAATCTTTCACTGCTTTCCAATCAATGCCGCTGTGGTTCATAAATCTCGCATCTTCTGCTGCTATAATTGCACGAATCAGATTTTTTGATACATCATCATAATTAATCCACTCTCGGTTAATGTGCTGGACTCTACCCTCACTCAATGCTTCTATTGAACGAATCAACATGAGGGGAGTAAGTGGGGGATTAAAATATTTGTACGCCATAACGATTCCTACAGATAATACTACGAAAGTAAATATTACTAAGAGTAATATTTTAAACAACTTACCTATCATAAACAACCGGCGATATAGAGTAAGATATCGAATGAGAGAACGTTATTTCAAAATTAACTGTATCAGGAGTTGTCAATCTATATTTTTCAAAAATCAAACGATTACTTTTGGTGGAGCTTGGGAAAATATCACCATATCCTCTCTCAATACGCTGAATTTCCTTTTCCCCGCTATATGCAGTAGCGATTAAAATAACAAAATATGCAGGTATTTCGCCGAGGTTTTTTAATGTAACATCGGCGAAATAGTGTCCGCTTTCAGTAAATCCGAATGATTTTCCCGATACGATTACTTTCGGGTCTTTTTTCGGTTCACATGAATAAATAAATATAATTATTATAAATAAATATATTAATTTCTTTGTCATTTCGAATATTCTTCTAAAAATAAAGCACTTGCTTTGATGCCGCCGTAAAAATTATCAATGGAAAAACTTTCGTTTGGCGAATGAATATTATCTCCGGGTAGCCCTAGTCCCATTAGTATTGTCGGGGCTTTCAATACAGCACCGAAAGTTTCGACTATGGGTATTGAGCCACCTTCTCGCATCATTATGGGTTCTTTGCCGAATGCTTTCACCATAGCTCGTTTTGCGGCATTTAACCCTTCTCCGTCGAGCTCTACCATTACAGGATTTGCTCCGTGTAATTTCGTGATATCCACTTTGACTGTTGGCGGTGCAATTGCCTTTAAGTATCCAACAATCTTAGCAGTTATATCAGCATGCTTTTGATAAGGTACCAAACGCATGGATATTTTTGCGGTTGCTTTTGATGGCAAAACCGTTTTGGCTCCCTCACCGGTATAACCTCCGTAAATACCGTTCAAATCAAGAGTTGGGCGTGCCCAAGTTCTCTCCAAAGTGGTATAACCAAATTCACCGTAACCATCGGCTACCCCAAGCTCCTCTGTATATTCCTCATAATTAAAGGGCAGTTTGGCAAATCCGTCTCTTTCTTCTTTGGTTAATGGTTTCACGTCATCGTAAAAGCCCGGCACTGTGATTCTGCCGTATTTATCTTTCAGTTGTGATATCATGTCGCACAATACGTTTATCGGATTATCAACCGCTCCTCCGTATGTACCCGAATGCAGGTCTCGCTTTGGTCCGGTTACGGTAATTTCTATGTACGAAAGCCCTCGCAATGAGTAGCAAATTGACGGAAGCCCTTCAGCGAACCATTCCGTATCGGATACCATCACCGTATCGCATTTAAGCATTTCTATGTTTTTGCCGATAAATTCATCAAGATGATTACTACCGCATTCTTCTTCGCCTTCAATCATGAATTTGATATTTACGGGTAATTTGCCTGAAGTTTTAAGTATTGACTCAACGGCTTTGATGTGTGCAAATACCTGTCCTTTATCATCGGAACTGCCGCGGGCATAAACTTTGCCGTTATTGACAACAGGTTCGAATGGGGGAGATGCCCATAATTCGAGGGGGTCAACCGGTTGTACGTCATAATGACCGTAAACGAGTACTGTTCGGGCGTCGGCTCCGGCTCGCAAATCTTCTGCATACACAACGGGGTGTCCCGCAGTTTCATGAAGCTCTACTTTTGGCATACCTGCTTGGCGTAAGTTTTCGGCTACCCATTCAGCCGCTCTGCGAGTGTCAGCATTGTGTTCTGATTGGCTGCTTATGCTCGGAATACGCAAAAAGTCTGTCAATTCGCTGAAAAATCTGTCTTTGTTTGTTTCAATGTAATTGTTCAAATCGCTCATTTTTAATCCTCATATTCATCATGTTTATTGAATTCAGACGAATAAAAAGAATATTAATATAAAATTTATTTTGGGATTTGATTTTTTTGTATATTTGCTTCTAATAAAGTTTTGTTTGATACTTAATTGAGGTTTTTATGAAAAATGTACTACTTTCGGCTGATTCAAGAGAAAGTCAAAATTCAGAACTTGCTCTCTTGGACAAATTTAATAAGTTCATCGTCTTATTTTGTGTCTGTTTCATTTTCTTATTAGCTACAGATGATATTAAAACACAGACGGTAACGAATCCTTGTACAGAAGGCGCAAATGTTTTAGCTCAATTTTGCGACTGGATTATTTACGAAAATCTTATGGAACATTTTTGGCCAAATGATTGTGAACCGTTAAATCCACCAAACAAATGTTCAATACGGGTTGAATATTGCAGAGTGCTGCTTGATAGGGGTAATGGACCAGAATGGGAGACACAGATTAAAAAGGTTGAGCTAATCAATTGCGAGCAGGACTGTTTTGATTATATTTGGTCTGCAGCATTAATAGTTGCCTCCTTAGAATTGGATTTACCAACACCTTCTTGCGATGAAAATTTTATTTACACATTAGCTACTTGTTGGAAACCTAAACATGAAATTACTCCCTGGGGCCCTGTTATATTACTTGGTTATGAGTCTTGTGATGAAGGCGAGTGCTGTGCAGGTTATTACAGAATTTGCAAATACTATGAAGATGATGAGCCACATATGAGTATTGAATTTCAAAGCCGACTCGTTCGTATAACTCATTTTTGCACACAACCATGTCAATTTACTGATTGTTTGTCTTCTGTTCCTTCTATGATAGAATCATTTCGATTGATTGATTTTGGTAGAATAACTCCTGGAATTCCAAAACAATCTATTTTGTTTAATAATTTACAAGTTCTTTTATTGCTTATGCCAAATCCTACAAATGATGTTTTAAACATGTATATCGAATTTCCAAGCGATGGATTATATACAATAAAGATATTCAACTATTACGGTAAACTTGAGCATGTTCATACAATAGCAAACAGAACTGGTAAATATAATTACAGAATTGACATTGCAAATTTTGTTGACGGTATATACAAAGTTTGTATTGAAAAAGATAACTCTGTCGTGGCAGTTGAAAAGTTTGTGATAGTTAAATGAGACTATTCTATATAAAAAAAATTTATAGACAATTTTAAAGTGAGGATTATTATGAAAAATATAAACTTTCAAATTTCGCTGCTTATAATAGCTTTTCAACTCATGTTAAACTACCCAAGTTTATTATTTTCTTTTGAAGAAGGTTACACACTAACAGTAATTGACAGTTCAATTGCTTACAATTACATTAGTATAGCCTGCTATGACGACGAGAACTGTGTTCTCTTGAAAACTAGAAATTCTGTGGGAGCAATAATTGAAAAAACAATTGATGGGTTTCAAACGAGCGGAATAGTATATTCCGATACAGCATTGACAGACGATAACGGTAATTTGATTCATTTACCGAACTATCTTACGAGAAAACTTTTCTATTTCAAAAGTGGTTTAATCATTGGAATATGTTTACGTGGTGAAATTCTAAAATCAACAGATTTTGGTAATACATGGACCCTCCTCAGGCACGAATTGGATAAGTTTTATTTCGGTAAAGCGGTTATGGTCAACGAGAATGTCGGATTTGCCATTTCTATCGTTCCAATTGGACCTCATGATAGAAATATTTATTATACTGATGATGGTTTCGAGACTTGGCAAATTCTTGAGCAACCTGAAGACATAAAGGATAAATACGTGCCTCAAAATCTGACCGTACAGTATGACGGTTCTGTAGCTGTAGGTTTTTTTAAGAATACTGCCACTTATGAAACAGTACATTACAAGATTGACATAACCGGTAAGAACTGGGAGCTAATGTCAACTCCAGAATTTTCTGAGGGTTTGATATTCGATGATGTGTATTTCAAGAATTCTTCCGAAGCTGTTTGCAGAGCCGCTTCCCTTGATGAGAAACGTTTTCGGGATACGGTTTTGCTCTATAAAACTTACGACGGTGGTGCAAATTGGCTTTTGAAGTTCAAAACTATACGTCCCTACAATTTATCTAATAAGATGGTTCATAATAATAATACTGTCTATATACTCGGAAGATATAATCTGGTTGTCAAATCTACTGACTTCGGTGATACATGGTATTTTATTAATGATAGTCTTAATAAATATGGTTTCACAAGTTATTTAACTGACGCATTTCTTCCATCGCCCGAAGTCTTGTATTACACAACTATACAATGGGGACGAATAGTAAAATATCACAGAACCACTACATCTGTGTTTGAGCCGCCTATAAGAAAAATGAACATTTTCCCCAATCCTGTTGTTTCCGGTGGCGTCTTTTTTGCTGATTACGAAGTCGAATCCTCCGGCAACATGAAAATATACATAGCAGACATAAGCGGAAAAGAGATAAGTACTCTTTATAATAATTATACCTATATCGGTAACTATCGGAGCAATTTGCATCTACCTTCAACGCTTTCGTCAGGCTCGTATTGGCTTGTTTTTGAGCTCAACGGAGTTTCAGCGGTCAAAATGCTGAATGTTCTGAAATAAAAAATACGGGCAACCGCTTAAGCAGTTGCCCGATTTTCTATGCACGTGAGTGCAATGCTACACGATTTCCCTCAGTATCAGTGAAAAGACCAAAATAGCCGATATCGTCAGTTATTAATGTCTTTTCCATAATCACCTGTCCGCCCGCACCTGCAATTTTGCCTAATTCATTGTTCAAATCGCCGGTTGGCGAGCTAAAATAAATTAAAACCCCGTCGGTTGAGGGTTTATACCACTCATCATGCAAACAAAGAGAGCCCGATGCTCCCATACCGTTATCTGCCCAAGGGAACCAAGCCATATCTACGCTTTCCATTTTCACCCGTTGTAACTCATAGCCGAATACCTCGGTGTAAAATGTCATTGCTCTCTCCATATTTGTGACCGGTATCTCAAACCAGCCTACTGCGTTGAATTGTGCACTCATCAAAAACTCCATATAATTGTTAAATAATTTTTATGCCAAATTTGGCCTGCTTTGACAATACGAGTAAAATACAAAAAAGTTGTTAATTAACTATGAAATTTATGTTTTGAAAAAAGAAATTTATGCAATTATTTATTTAGTTATTCCTACATCATTAAAAGTGATGTAATTCGTCCAAAATTAACGAAATATTGACATATAAATCACATTATTTAAGAAAATTTCATTATTTTTGTACAAAGTTAATTTAACTTGTAAGAATAATTCAGGAAATAATATGAATATATTAGTTTTAAACTGCGGAAGTTCCTCTCTGAAATTTCAAATTATCGAGACTGACTTGGAATTAATCGAAAAACATGCCGATAAATGTTTGGTCAAAGGTTTAGTCGAAAGAATCGGTTCACAATCATTGATTTCTATCAAAGTTGAGGGGCAACCAACATTCAAGCAAGCGGCTCCCCTGCGTGACCATAAACAAGCTATCAACTATGTTATCAATTGGATAATATCTGAGGAATCTCAAATTCCCGGCATCATCTCCATGAGCGATATTCATGCCGTCGGTCATAGAACTGTTCATGGTGGCGAAACATTTCATCACTCAGTTCGCATAGATAATGAAGTAATTAAATGCCTTGAAGATAATATTGATTTGGCGCCTCTTCACAATCCGGCAAACATTAAAGGTATTAAGGCGGCGAAGGAAGTGTTTGGTCCGGGAACTCCCCAAGTGGCAATCTTCGATACTTCGTTCCACCAAACTATGCCCGAAACAAGTTATCTTTATGCCATTCCGTACCAATACTATAGAAGATACAAAATACGTAAATACGGCTTCCATGGTACATCACATCGTTATGTGGCTTATAGGTACCGTAAAATCGAAGGATTGACAAAAGATGAAACTAACATTATCACACTACATCTCGGTAATGGCTCATCTTGCTGTGCCATCAAAAACGGTAAATCAATTGATACTTCGATGGGATTTACTCCACTCGAAGGCCTCATGATGGGAACTCGCTGCGGTGACGTTGACGCGTCAATTATTGAGTTTATTGCTCATAAAGAGCAATCTACACTTGATGAAATTTTCAATATGCTCAACAAACGCTCGGGTTTGCTTGGTATTTCGGGCTTAACACACGATATGCGAGATTTGCTCGAAGAGGAAGAAGAACATCAGGACAGGCGTGCTACTTTGGCTGTTAAAATGTTCAGCCAACGTATCAAAAAATATATAGGTGCTTATCTTGCGCAGATGAACGGAGCAGATGCTATATGCTTTACCGGTGGTATTGGCGAAAATGCAGTCGAAGTTCGTTCACGTGCTTGCAGCGATTTGGATTGGGTTGGTATCAATCTCGATGAAGAATTAAATCGTGAAATTGTCGGAGGTAAAGAAGGGCTTATCAGCACTCCCGGAAGTCGTGTCAAAGTTTATGTATTGCCGACAAATGAGGAATTGGTCATCGCGCGCGACACGGTTAGAGTTGTTTTGAATGCTAAATTGCCATAATTGATAGAGGTTGAAGATGACAAAGAATCCATTTATTAATGAAATTCGCGAAAAAGCTAAATCGAAAAATGTACTTGTTGCTTTTCCGGATGCCGACGACATCAGAACAATCAAAGCAAGTCGATTTTTAGCCGATGAAAAAATTGCTCGCCCCATTTTGGTCGGGAATCCCGAAAAAATCAAACAAGTTGCTGTTTATAACAATGTTAGTATTGATGACATTGTTATTTATGACTCTGCGAATGGTGAGAATAGAGAAAAATTTGCCGAAATACTCTACGAAAAACGTAAACATAAGGGTATGACCCAAGAGCAAGCATATGAAACTGTCGGCAATCCCTTATATTACTCCGGATTTATGCTCGAAACCAATATGGTAAACGTTGTCGTTGGCGGTAATGTATCAAGCACGGGAGATGTTATGCGTGCTTCGATATTTACAGTCGGTGTTGCCGAAGGTATATCTATCGTTAGTTCATTTTTCATTATGACATTCCCCGACAAAATGTACTGTTTTGCCGATTGTGCCGTCAATCCCGACCCGACAGCCCAACAACTTTGCGATATTGCAATCAGTTCAGCTGCTAATTTCCAAAAAATTACAGGCATCGAACCAAAAATCGCCATGCTATCTTTTTCAACAAACGGTAGTGCGGAACATGATTTAGTCACCAAAGTAAAAGAGGCGACAGCAATGTTAAAAGCGAAAGCACCTCAATTACAAAGCGACGGCGAAATGCAGTTAGATGCCGCTATTATTCCATCTATTGGCGAACGAAAATTCCCCGGCTCAACCGTTGCCGGCAAAGCTAATGTATTGGTATTTCCTGACTTAAATGCAGGGAATATTGGATATAAACTCACTGAACGTTTAGCCGGAGCTGAAGCCGTAGGCCCAATCATACAAGGTTTACGCAAACCTTATTGCGATTTATCCCGTGGTTGCTCGATTGATGATATGGTAAACGTAGCTGCGATTTGCAGTTTGATGTAAAATTAATTTTCATAATACAAAATAGGTTGCTCTTGTGGCAACCTATTTTTGTTTATGTAGGTATAGAATTAAAGTACTTTGTTAACTGAAGCCATGAATTGAGATTTTGTTCTCATTCCGACAATTTTTTCGGCAATTTTACCGTTTTTGTCAATTATCATTGTTGTAGGCACGGCACTAACACCACCGTAAGCAGAAATCAATTCGTTTGTTGAAATGAAATTTATATAGTTTACACCTTGTGTTTTTGAAAATGATTGAACTTTACTTAACGGGTCGCGGTCTTTTTCCATGGCTATACCTATGACAACAAAATTCTTGCCTTGCAATTCTTTTTGAATCTCGATAATATCGGGAATTTCCTTACGGCACGGAGCACACCACGTTCCCCAGAAATTAAGAAATACTACTTTACCTTTTGTGAATTCAGCAAAACTGGTTTCTTTACCATTGTAAGTAAATGTGAAGTCAACAACTGAACCAGGTTGACCAGACGCTTTGACCCTATTTATTGTCAAAACTGACGACTCGGCGGACTTATTTGCAGATTCTGCATTAATATTGCCGGTAAATGAAAACACCATAAACGCGCCCACTGCTATAAGTACAGCAATTGCGGGCAAAGCAATTCTTTTTTTGAGCATAGATTTTATCATAAATTCCTCTAATTTGTATAAGATTATAATGTTGACGAAAACAAATGAAAATAATTACATATTACTCTTCGGCAATATTATTTTTATTTCCTTTTGGCAAATACTTTGAAACCGGCAATAACATTCCGACTACAATTAGTATAGTTCCAAGCCACACAAAGTTGATAAACGGTTTTATCGTAACGTCGAAAGTAAAAATTTCAATCGGCTCAGGCATTGGATCATCTGTTTTTTTGAAAATGAGATGTGCCTGAGTATTTTGCACATTCTGTGCATCTCTAATCAAGCGGATCATGCTAATCTCAATGTCTGTATCGGGGATTTTTACAAAATTTGGAGTAGATTCCCAAGATTTGATGTCAAGCATTGAATATATAGTATCGGTACGGAATTTCTCGTCAGCCAATTGAGTCCTTAAAATAGTTCCCAGCATTGCTGTATTTCCTCTGACAGATGTAACTTGGTCGAAATCAAATCCTATTATCGATACTCTAAGTGAAGAATCTATCGGTACAATAACTGATTCACCTTTACGCAAGAATGCTTCAGGTGTTGAATGAGTTGCTTCTACGGCTTTTGGTGCGACATAAATGTCTTTCTCGACTTTTACATATACTCCTGGTTCAAGGAAGGGTGATTGCCAATCATTGAAATCGCTCCAATAAACAATAGGGGACACAACAGTCTTGCTGTTGTTTTTGCTAATCTCAACCTTATATTTATATTTCTCTCTATCCCTAAATTCCTGTTCAATTTGCTCTTTCCCAATAAATGTAAAGTCATAGCCGAAAGCAGATTTTGATTGATTTTCAAGCAATCTGATTTGTTTGGTGTCCTCATATCCGCCGCTTGCGATTGTTCCGAGGATGAGTAACGCAACTCCGAGATGCGATAAATAAGCACCTAATAGCTTCGGATTTTTAGATAAATTCCTTATTAAAAATTCAAGATTTGTTAGTAAGGCAAACATTGCCGCAAAAGTCAGCAGGATAAAATTAATTCTGTTCAGTCCAACAAATGCCAATAAAACAACAAGAAGAACGGAAGCGGCGAGCGGAAGGATGATTTTCGAAAATATATCTTTAATATTGCCCGACATCCAACGCTGATAAAGCGAAAATCCGTTTATAATTAAGAATATGATTGCGAATACGGTTCCAAATTTATCATAAATAGAAATTTCGATTGCTACTTTTGGCTGACCAAACAATTCGGCTACAGCGGGCCAACTTGTTCCAAGAATCACTATTGCTGCCATTGCGAGTATGAGAATAGAACCCAAAGTCAATGAATATTCTTTCGAAAAATCTTTGATTGTAGCTCGCTCCAAATATTTGTTTATATCCTTGAATCTATATGCTACGCAAAAAATCCCTAACCCCAGATATGTTATCTGGAATAAAACAAGCATGGTATAAACGACGGCACCAGGAGTAACAAATGAATGGACGGAGGTATCACCCAAAATACCGCTCCGAGTAAGGAATGTAGCATAAACAACGAATATAAACGAAAGAATTCCTAATATGAGATTCGTTTTGATTAATCCACCTGTACGGCGTTGAACCATAAGTGTATGAATCAAAGCAACTGCTATCATCCATGGTATAAGTGATGAATTCTCCACGGGGTCCCATGCCCAGAAACCACCCCATCCCAATGTTTCATATGCCCAAAAACCGCCCAACATGATACCCAAACCAAGTATGGCAGCGCCAATCAACGCCCATGGCATCAATATTTCAATCCAACCCCTGTAATCTTTCTTAAGAAGTGCCGCTAATGACAATACGAACGGGACAGCCATTAGAGAATAGCCCACAAAAAGAATAGGAGGGTGGATTGTAATCCAATAATTCTGTAAAATCGGATTTAAACCACGACCATTGGCAGGCATGAAACCGACTTCAAGTCCTTCTGATGAAAATGTCTCCCAAACGTATTCAAAAGGGCTTTTGAATACTAAAATAAGTGCAATGTAAAATATTATTGATGAAAAGAAACCCATTGCAAGAGATTCATAGCCCTTATTCTTTGTGTGATTAATTAGAATTAGACCGACTATCGACAGCACTATCATCCACAACATGAAAGAACCCTGTTGCCCCGAGTAAAAAGATGCCACTAAAAAGTAATCATGCAACTCAGTCGAGGAATACTCCCAAATGTAGGTGAATTGAAAATTGTGTGCCAATATGTTAGCAAGTAAGTATATGCTTGCCGAAACCACTCCGGCCGTCATTAAGTAGTAAAAAATGCGTGCTATTCTGCGAAATTCATCCTTATTATGGGATACCAAATAGAGTATTGTTGACAGTAAACCAAATATTACTGTCAAATAGATGAGTATTTTTCCAAGCATATATATTAACTCTGATTATTTCTTTAAAAAACTAATTATTGTAAAGCTGAGTACCCTGTAATTCATCAAACTGTCCTTCATATTTTGAAGGGCACTTTGTTAATATCTCAGATGCATAAAAGGCTTCGCCTTCATATTTTCCTTTAATTACGACCATAGGAGCAACATCGAAATTGTTCGGCTTAGAGCCGCGACTTATTACTGTTGCTTTATTGCCCTGCTCATCAATCATGCTAAATGTAAAGGTGTTGTTCTCTGAATCGTAAGACTGACCCATACTTTGATCCCACGAACCAATTACTTGGACAACTTTTCCTTTTTCAATTGCTTCTGGAAAGCTTGCGTATTCTATTTTAGAGGAGTCAAACGAGTAAACTGCAAGTGCTATAAACACTGTGGCTGCTACTGAACCAATAATATATTTTGTTTTCATAATTTTTTCTTTTTTACAATATTACCAGTATGTAATATAACATTTTTTTTGCAATTTTATGGTAAAAATCGTTATAAATCGCTGTCTGTGGTAACCTTTTGCTCTATTTGCCGTTCAATTTTACCAACTCGCTTATCAATGCTAAACAAATAAAATCCGATGCCAAACCAAAGAATTAAAGCAATTCCAAGTACAACATAAAGTGAATTATCATGAAGAAACTGTTCCATACCAAAGCCTATGAGATTTTGTTTTTAATAATGTTCATCCTGACAAGTATATTGAAAAGCCAGAAGTAGATAATTGTAAATGACAGTAACGCCAAACCAAACCCCCACACAAGATTTGTGTCAAGTGCATTCGGCTGCGCTGATATAAGTGGTCCGGCATTAACATCATCTGCTGAACCGGGATGTAATCCGCTCGACATTCTTGGTAAAATAAATACTAAAAATGGTACTGTTATAAATGAAATTATTGAATAAACAGAGCTAAGTTTTGCCTTTCGTTCAGGACTATCAATTGACGCTCTTAAAGCAAAAAATGCCGCATATATCATTATAAGAATGAAAATTGATGTTTGCCTTGGGTCCCAATTCCAATAATTACCCCAATTGTACTTTGCCCAAAGCATCCCCGTGACAGTCGCAAGTATAGCGAATAGATTGCCTAATGAAGCAGTTGATGCAGTGTGTATATCAAAATTCAAATTTCCCGTTTTAAGGTATCTAATGGCATAAATCATCGACATTAAGTAGGCAATTACTGCTATCCAGGCCATAGGTACGTGCAAATTTAAAATCTTTATTCTTTCATCGAGGTTTGGCACAAAAGGATAATCAAAAAGTGGATTAACATATTTAGTTTCAATGTATGCAATAGCATCGGTCTCTTTGTCATATCCGACTTTGATTACTAATTCAGAATCTTCTGCAAACTCTTGGGGTAGTTCAGTTGAATTAATTACAAGTTTGCGATTAAAGTTTACAGAAGAGTAATCGGATAAATCAGACGGCTTATTGCCAAAATAAACAAACCATCTGTTATTCTTTGCATCATAGTAATGATTCTGAGTCGAATTACTTATGTGAATGTTCAATGTTTCGTAGAAGCCCTCTTTGATGTATCTTACAGTAGTCAAATTGCCGGATACTGGTGGTATAATTGTTAGCATAAGTGTGAAAGCAACTAAAACAATAGCGACAATTTTCCACCACAATGCTTTGGGTTTGGTGTAGCCGCCAATCGCCGCAAATAGAACAGCTAACAAGATGGAACCAAACATTATGACAAATTTCATTTTATATTCAAACTTTAATCAATTTAACTTTGACTAATTTACGAATATTTAGCGAGATTATTTAGTTTAATTGCTTTTTAAGTACGAGAGTATTGACAGGATTCTTGTCGTTTGACGGGTAATAGAGTATTTCATCCATTACAAGTCGCATAATTTTAATACCTAAACCGCCTTTCTTGAAGTTTTTGAAATACTCTTCCATATCGGGTTGAGTAGCGGTCATTGGGTCAAATGGAGGTGCCATATCAAGTATTTTGACTATAAAATTCTTGTCTAAAGTTTCTATTTGAACGCACAGTTCTTTACTGCGGTCGCGTTTATAGGCATGATTGATTAAATTTGTACACGCCTCATCAACGGCAAGAACAATTTTATCACAATCAGCGTCAGCAAATCCGAATTCTATCGCCTCATTACGGACAAAATTTCGGATTTTTATCAATTCAACAGGGTCAACAGTTGCGCAAATTGTACTACCGCTATGTTTCTTGATGATTTTCATCTTTTGCTATTTTTGGAAAATTTTTCAATTGTGATAGCTTCATCTCGGTCAATATCAAACAACATAGGAAACCCCAATAAATCAAATACTGAATAAACTTTATCTTTCATGGCTGTCAATTTGATATCGCCACCATTTGTTCTGACTTCTTCTATAAAAGCCATAAACACTCCCAACCCGGCACTACTAATATAGTCAAGCTCATCGAAATTAACTAAAATCTTATTACCACCTTTGGAGATGATACCTTGGAAAGCATCTTCAAGTTTGGGAGCGGTGTGAGCGTCCAAATATCCGTTAAGATAGATACAAAAGATTTCTCCAGACTCTTTTGTACGGATTTTCAATTTTTCATTACTCATTATGTTTCTCCATCAATAAATTTCAATATTAGGCTCAAATAAGTCGCAAATGTTATTATCAGGTCAAAAATTATACCGAATTCGGCAAAAAAGTCAAAGATACAAGGGTTATGTCATCTATCTGCTTTATAATACCGAATTTTTGTTCGATTTGTTGCAAGAAATTATCTTTGTTGAAGGACGAAATATCAATATCGGGTAATGAGATAAAATCAGTAATTCCCGAAAGACCTATTTCTTCGCCGCTTCCCTTTCGTAGCTCGTTCACTCCGTCGGTTAACATTATAATGCTGTCACCGGGCAGAAGTTTGATGTTAATTGTTTCTATACTCATATCGAACAGTTCAGAGTCAGCAAGACCAATTCCGATACCCTGTGGAAGAATAGTAACAACTTCATTCATGCGCTTTATATAAAAAGGTGTGTGACCTGCTCTTGCAATTGTTACACTCCCTAAGGAATCATGAATTTTCAATGCCGATAAAGTAATAAACATTTTTTTACCTAACTGTCCATATAAAATCTTATTGATTTTTTTCATCAAATTTACTACATCGCTAACTTCGCCCGCCACGGAAATCACTACACCTTTTAGCTGGGCCATTATGAATGCAGCACTTATGCCTTTACCTGATACATCGCCCGACAAGATACACTGCCTTCCGTCTTTCAAATAAACGACATCATAATAATCCCCTCCTACTTCGGCTGCGGGTATGGCAAAAGCATTCAGTAAATAATTCTGAGGTTGTGGCAGTTTATTTGGCAAAAGCTTTTGCTGCATATCTCTTGCTAAGAGAAGTTCGTTTTTATAGCGTTCTTTATCTAATGAAGACTTTAACAAATTATTGTTGTCCAAAGCGATTTTAATATTATCACTGAAAGCATTCAAAAGCAACAAGTCTTCCTTTTCGAAACCATATTCGTTGACATCGAAAATAACCATTGTACCGACTCTTTCATTTGATGTACTAAGAGGTATAATAACCATAGAATTTACTACCGGCATATATTGTTTCAGAGACCGCAATTCAATCAACTCTTCGATATTATTTATTAGTTTAGGATAGAAGATGTTTTTGTGAAAGTGTGATAACCCTGATTCATCAATGATCCGTAAAATTATGTCCGGAACACAATTAACAGTAGTTCTAATTTCAATTCTTTCACCTTTGTATATTTCTGACCATCCCCCCGATGCTCCAATAGACGATACGGCGAGCTTTGTGACAGTGTCAATTAAAGTCGAATCATCACGCTCAATAGAGTCAGCTACAAGCTTATTCAAATAGGTGAGAGAGCTTATTTCGGAACTCCTACGCTCCATAATTGACGATGATGGTAGAGACATTAAACTAATCAGCAATAGTTTTGCATTTTTTATCACTAATAAAAAAACAGAGGAGAACATAACCCAAGTAAGGCCTGGGAAGATTCTTTCCGATAATGCGAAAATCGTAAATTCAGTATCGCTCAAAGCACTCAACAAGTTGATGCCTGCTATAAATGATATAATAGATATGAAAGTTAATTTTAATTTATACTTTCTCGATAGTGCATGAATCCAATGATTCTTACCAATTAAGAACCATGTAAAAATCGCTGTTTGTATGATGAGCAACACTGAAAGTACCGATATTACCGGCTTTGTTTTTTCAATAGAAAAAACAAAAAATACATTTAGCATTACGATTATTACAATCAATGAGATGACTATTGTCGTGAATTGGATTGTTCTTTTGTGCCGTCTGATGAAAATCCATTTAAAGAAAAAATGAAAATTAAACGCAAACACAGCAAGGCAAACAAAATAAAACAACTCATGGATAATAAAAACGGTGAAAGACAATTCATCGATACTTTCATAATCTGATTTTCCGAATATCGAAACGAAAATTAATACGCTTAAATTCATTATCATGATTTTGAAGTCATCTTCTATGAACTCCTGCCCCGGATTTTCAGATAATATACTGAATGAGTCCTTTACAAATTTAGAAACAATCAATCCTGTCAATAAAATCAAAATAATTGAAAATAGTTGAGCTAAGATTGTTTGAGAGGATATATGATAGGCATTGAAAACTAAAAAAGTAAAATCGGAAACTACTTTGATAATGAAAATCAAAACACCTATTGACAGGAAAACGAATTTATCTTGTGTATCTAATAAAAACTGTTTTTTGAATTTCAAATCATCACGCTATTTTTACGTTTACAGAATTTGTATTTCCAAATATAATATATTGCAAAAAATTGACAATTGGATACATGAAACATATTTTAACCATAGAGCAAACACGCAATGCCGATGAACATGCCATTAAAGAACTCGGAATCAGTTCGGTCATTTTGATGGAAAACGCCGCTCGCTCTGCTTTTGAGAAAATTGCCGATAGAATAAAAAGGAATCATAGAATTCTTATTCTCTGTGGCTCAGGCAATAATGGGGGAGACGGATTTGCTTTATCGAGGCACTTTTTTGTTAACGGCTTTTCGAACCTGAAATTGATTTTTTGGGGCTCAAATGATAAAATGAGCCCTGAGACAAATATAAACTATATAACAGCAAAAAAAATACATATTCCAATATACGAAAATCCCGAAAAAGTTTTATTTATTGATTTGTTAAATGAAGCCGATGTTATTGTTGAAGCTTTGATTGGAGTTGGTGGAAACGAAAACTTACGTGGCGAGATTTCTTCAATTCTGGCTCAAGTAAATTTGAAAGATGCTATGAAGGTTGCCATCGATGTTCCCGCAGGACTAAACGCTGATACGGGTGAAGCTCACCGCAACGCATTTAAAGCTGATTTGACGTTAACTATGTTCGCGCCAAAAGTAGGGATGTACGTAAATGAAGGACCAAAATTATGTGGTGGTATTGAGATTTGTTCACTCGGTGCTCCTACGCTAATGCCAAATTCGAATAATTACCTAATTTTTGATGATAAATCTATTGGCGAATTATTAGGCCAACGTAGGTCTGAAACTGACAAATTTGATTATGGTCGAATTGTTGTAATTGCGGGTTCTGAATCAATGGCAGGTGCTGCGGCTTTGACAGTAAATTCTGCTATCAAGTCCGGTGCCGGATTGGTGGAATTACTAACTACATCAATACATCCTGCGGTTTTGCCTGAGGTGATAAGCTACAAACTTAAACCTAATCGTGATGGTACAATTGCGAACTTAAACGAGAAATTTATTACAGAACGAATTGAAAAAGCAGATACAGTTGTGATTGGTCCGGGCATCGGGAATAATGATTCTACAATTACTATGCTTGCTAATTTATATGATACTTCTAATCATAAAAAATTTGTAATCGACGCCGACGGTTTACGTTGTCTTTCAAAATTAAAATCATTATCCGAAAACACAATAATAACTCCACATATTTACGAATTTTCAAGATTGCTCCAATCAGGTCCCCAAAAAATCAAAGCCAATTTACTCCTATATTCAAATGACTTTGCAAAAAAAATGAAATGTGTTGTCATAGTAAAATCGCATCCTACTATTATCACAAATGGCAGTACTACATTTTTCAATACTGCCGGCAATCCCGGAATGGCAACTGCAGGTAGCGGTGATGTGCTTACGGGCATAATAGCAGGTCTTTCACATCAAATCAAAACACCCTTGCTAAATGCCTCAGCAGCTGCTTATTTACATTCTCGCGCAGGTGATTTATATGCAGAAATAAACGACCAAATATCTTTGTCTGCATCATCATTGATTGATTATTTGCCACAAGCTATTAGATCCGTCTATTCAAACAAACTAAGCGAATGAAATTAAAATTCACTTTCACATTGCCTGCCATTATTGCCGCAGTGCTTATTTTTATTGCTTCATCATTCGAAAGGGTACCTTTCATTGATGACAGTATTATAGGTTGGGATAAACTAGTTCACATGGCTGTTTTCTTTGTGTTTACATTGTTGCTACAAGTAGCATTTGCGGCAAATAATCAAAATTGGTCAAACGGTAAAATAGCTTTCATATCGGCACTTACTGCTTTAATCTATGCTTTGAGCGATGAAATCCACCAATATTTCGTTCCTGGAAGAGTTTGCGATATTTGGGATTTCGCAGCAGATTCGATTGGAATTTCTTTAAGTTTATTTTTTATAAAGTTCACCTGTAATTTCGTAAAAACCAAAATACAAAAGCTTGAAGAATAAATCCCCAAGCTCACTTCTTATTAAATTATGCTTTTACTTTACCAATTTTTTATATTTTATCCTGTGAGGTGTGTCATATCCTAATCTTTGTTTTCGATTTTCTTCATATTCACTGTAAGACCCTTCGAAGAAATAAACTTTTGAATCGCCTTCAAATGCAAGTATGTGAGTAGCTATCCTATCCAAAAACCACCTATCATGCGAAATAACAACCGCGCATCCTGCAAAATTCTCAATAGCTTCTTCCAAAGCTCGTAATGTATTGACGTCAATGTCGTTAGTCGGCTCGTCAAGCAAGATTACGTTACCCTCTTCTTTCAAAGTTATTGCTAGATGGAGCCGGTTCCGTTCACCGCCCGAAAGTATTTCGCATTTTTTTTGTTGGTCAGCACCCGAAAAATTAAATTTTGCAACATATGAGCGTGAATTGATTGTCTTATTTCCCAAAGTCATAGTTTCGTGACCGCCTGTGATTTGCTCGAATACGGTCTTATCTGGAGCAATTTCGCTGTGCTGTTGGTCAACATATGCTGTCTTTACAGTTTCCCCGATGTCGAAACTCCCCGAATCCGGTCGCTCAATTCCCAGTATAAGTTTAAATAACGTTGTCTTACCTGCACCGTTTGGTCCAATTATTCCGACAATACCGTTCGGAGGTAATGAAAAGTTTAAATCTTCAAATAATACCTTATCACCATATGCCTTGCTTACCGATTTAGCTTCTATAACTTTATTCCCTAAACGTGGACCATTAGGTATAAATAATTCTAATTTTTCTTCTTTTTGTTTTACGTCCTCGTTCAGCAAATTCTCATATGCACTCAACCTTGCTTTTGATTTTGCATGTCTTGCCTTAGGAGACATTCTAACCCATTCAAGCTCTCTTTCTAAAGTTTTTACACGCTTATCATTTGCCTTGCCTTCTTGTTCGAGTCTTTTGGCTTTTTGGTCAAGCCATGAAGAGTAATTACCTTTCCATGGGATTCCTTCGCCGCGGTCGAGTTCCAAAATCCAACCCGCCACGTTATCAAGGAAATATCTATCGTGAGTGATTGCTATTACTGTCCCTTTGTATTGATTCAAATGTTGCTCCAACCACTGAACAGATTCGGCATCCAAATGATTCGTCGGTTCATCTAAAAGTAATATATCGGGTTCTTGTAGCAGTAATCTACATAGTGCGACGCGTCTTTTTTCACCGCCTGACAGGACTTTTATCGACATTTCGCCCTCAGGACAACGCAAAGCATCCATTGCACGTTCGAGTTTGTTATCTATTTCCCACGCATCATAGCTGTCAAGTAAGTCCGTCAATTCACCTTGTCGGTTGATTACTTTTTCCATTTCATCATCATCCATTGGCTCAGCAAATTTTGCATTTATTGCTTCGTATTCATTTAGTAAATCCATGATAGGCTGAACACCCTCCCGGACAATTTCAATTACAGTTTTGTTTTCGTCAAGCTCAGGCTCTTGGGATAAATAGCCGATAGAGTATCCGGGTGAGAAAGTAATTTTGCCTTCATATGATTGCTCAATTCCTGCAATTATCTTGAGTAGAGTTGATTTACCGGAGCCGTTCAAGCCGATAATTCCGATTTTAGCTCCATAAAAGAACGAAAGGTATATACCATTGAGAACTTTTTTGTTTGGAGGGAAAGTTTTTCCAACGCCAATCATAGAAAAAATAATTTTGTATTCTTCTGACATAATAAATTTTAAAAATATTTGACAATTATGTATTAACGAAAAGAAATCTTAAGAATTGAAAAGTCATCATCGAGTGGGTTGTCGTCGTATAATCTAATAAGTTTCTCGTAAATGTCATGAATGTTTTCATTCTTTTTAAAAGAATCATATATTAAGTCTGCGAATTTATCCAAGGTCATTATTTCGCCTGTGCTTGTAGGAATTTCATATGCACCATCAGAATAAATTATGAGATTAGCCGGCCCTGCAATTTCAACCTGTTCGTTTTCGTAACTTGTCTCTTTCATTAAACCTATGAAAAAGTTATTAGAACCCAATCGCGTCAAAATGTGGTAGCTATCAAGCAAGAATGCAGGAGGATGACCGGCGGCACAGTATTCTAATATTCTGGTATTTTTATTATAAACACCGTACCAAATTGTGAAATATAGGTTGTCATTATCTCGCATATTAAATACTCGGTTCAAAGCGTCTAACAACTTTGCCGGATTGGAGTAATCCACCTCTTTAAGATGAGCATTATTAATGGTATTTACTACCGACACAGAATGCAAAGCCGACCTAACCCCATGTCCGCAGACGTCAAGTAGATAAAATGCCATATTGTTTTCGTCTAATACTTTATAACCTAACAAATCACCACCTAAATGTAGAGATGGGATAAAAGACCAATCTGCTTTGATAGAAAATTTCTCAAAGTATGCCGGCTTGGGAATTATACTACGTACATAATCAGCGGCACGTTTTAACTCAGTGATGATTTTTGTGTTTGCTTTGTCAAGCTCATTTACTTGGCGTGTAATAATTTCGTTTTGAATTTCGAGTTTTTGCCTTGCGTTTCTGAGCTTCTGTTGGGTGTTATCGCTTATTCTGACTAATTTTGCAGTTTGTTTGATAAGTTTAACGTACTCTTCCAGCAAATCATTGACCGGTTGCGGCAATGATTCGCCTGCGGGGCATATGTCGTTGAAATAATTATTAATTATTTCCGTGAGGCGTTTATGCTCGCTCGGAAATACAGCCACATCAATTTCATTCAAAAAGGAGTTATCCGACATATAAATCAATAAGAAATCAAATTAAACGGCAATTGTAAATCGGAAGTGAACTCAATACCGCTGTCTTCTATATCATCGTCTTCCTCTTCGAAATACCAGTTCAGCACAACCTTGCCGCCATTCAAATGATAATTTTCCAATAACTCTATGATATCAAGTATTGCTTTTGATGAACTTGTATTGAAATATGTTAATTTGAACGAAAAATTAATTTCCTTTTTGGCTTCCATGTATTTGTTCAACCACGAAAACACAGGTTTGTAAAATTCGGCAGAATTTTCCGGATAGGATTCGCCGCTGATTGTCAAATCGCCTGTCTGATAATTGAATTCAATTGCAGGGGTGGTTTTGGTTTTGTTGAAAATTAAATCCGCCATATCTTTACTCCTTATCAATTTGAACTTGAATAGTTACGAATGTTGTACCTTTGTCTGTTCTATGTTTGTTGTATGCAATTTTCCCTGATGCTTTTCTTGCGATTTCTATTAGACCGAGACCAGCGCCTTTACTGTTATCAGGTCTGTCTTCACGAAGATTCTTGCTGTACATTTCTTTGAGTTCATCTTTGTCAAGATTGTTCAAATCATCAATCTTATTTGTAAGCTTACCCAAACTATCATTGTCAACTACATTGCCCGAATAAATAGTAAATCCGGAATCTATTTCGGTAAAAAGTATTATACCGACTCCGACTTCTTTGCCGTCAATTGCTATTCTTTCTGCCGAGTAATGCATAATGTTTTGCGCCAATTCGACAAAAATCGAGAATAATTTCTTCAATTTCTTATTCATATTTATCCGATTTTTTACAATGTTGCCCATTTCGACTAATATCTCTTGCGACAGAGCACCCTTGAAAGAAAGCAAAACGTTGTGTCTGTTTGCAGCATCATAATATTTGAATAAATCAATCATTTTTTTACCTTAATACCGATTATCGTTACGTCATCCCTCTGTTTTTCATCCCCCTTATGGGAGTCAAATTCTTCATGAATTACTTCTAATTGTTCCGATAAACTTTTATCTGATACCAAATATAACAGATTTTTTAATTTTTTTGTACTATATTTTTTATTTTCTTTATTATTTTGGTCAGCAAAACCATTGGAGGTCAAGTAAATAACAGCATTACTTAAGTCTCCCAAGTCTATCGTAGTAAATTTTTTACAATTTAAATGTTTACCTCCAATTGACCAAGGGGCCCCTTTAATGTCATAAAATACTCCATTAAGCACATAGTATAATGGTCTTCTCGCTCCCGAAAATTTTACAAAACCATCTTTACTCTGCTTAATTAACGTAATATCCATGCTATCTCTTACGGTTGAATGTTCTCTGTTATGGAGATAAAACTTCAGTCGCCTATCTAATTCGTGCAATATTGTTGCCGGGTCACTGATTCTATCATTAATCACGATTTCATTGAGTAGAGTAGAACCAATCATTGACATAAGTGTACCGGGCAAACCATGCCCTGTACAATCTACTGCGGAAGCAAATTTGCTACCGTTTACTTCTCTAAACCAATAAAAATCTCCCGATACATTATCTTTTGGTAAGAAAAATATGAAATTTTCTTCAAAGATTTGATTAACCGTAGAAGTTTCAGGAAGCATTGCCTTTTGTATTGTCAGGACATAATTTATACTATCTGATATTCTTTCGCTTTGTTCGATTATAGTTTCATTTTGCTTGTTTAAAAGCACGTTTGCTGTTTCAAGTTTTCTATTTCTATCCTCAAGCAATAAATCAGTTTTTTTCTTTGCTTTGAACATGAAAACTAAAATCAACAGAATAGCCAAAATCAAGATAACAAAAATTGAAACATAAATAATGAATTGCTTCTGATTGGCAATCGAAATTTCCTTTAATTGCATCTGTAATTCCGTGTTGGCTTTGGATAGCTCGAATTCCGATAATTTAGATTGAGTAATAGAGCGTTTGATTCTTTCTATATTAAGCCGTTTACGGCTTTCTTGCAACATTTGATTTTCTTCAATTTCTCCATCCAACACCATACGATATTTTTCCAAGTACTCTAAAGCTCTTTCCAAATTACCTTTGCGCGATTCGATTAAATACAATGTGTTATAGGAGTGCTTCATCGCTTTAAAATACAATTTTGGTTCAGATAAATCAATTGCTTTTAGAGAGAACTCTCTTGATTTGTTCAAATCTCCGACATCGAAGTAAGAATCTGCTAACTGTACATAGGTCATAGTTAATCCAAAAGTATCCAACAATCTACTAAATTCTTTCTCCGCTTCTCTTAAGACCTCTTTTGCTTGCGGATGTTGTAATTGTTTCCTGTAAACTTCCGACAAATCAAGGTAATTATATGCCAAATTACTGATGAACTCATTCTCTCTGTTATAATCAATTGCTTCTTTTAAGGCATTTTCGGCTTTGTAGTAATCTTGTTCATAACCATGGATTGCGGCATATTTGGAAAGTGCTATTGAAATATACGCTTTATAATTTGCAGAGTCAACCATTTCAAAGAATTTGTCAAGATATGAATATGCCTCCCAAAAATATTCTGATTCTCCAGCGATTTGAGATGCTGTTATAATTGTTTCAAACGCTTTCGCTGTATCGCCCGATTGCAAGTAAAACGTACTCGCAGCATCGTAATAGATATGTGCTTTTTCATTATAATTCATTAAATAATAACTTAATCCTAATAGTTCATATGCCTTCGCCTTTGTTGATGAATCTAATAAAATTGATTCTTCTTGAATGATTGATTTGATGATGTCGTATGCCTTAATGATATTATCTCCCAGTAATATTTCGGCTTCGATCAAACTTTTCGTTACTGGTTGGTCAGCTTTCGCATCCAACTGTTTGCTAAACACAATTACCAGTATCAAGATAATGTAGTTCATACAAATCAATCTTTGATGATTTTTAATTTTACTAAAGTAAAAATAATCACAAAAAAAACACCACACATTACAGCAATACCGCCTGAAACTGCTGCATCAAAGTATAATGAGAGATAAAATCCACTGATTGAACCCAGAAGTGCAAACATGATGGACCAAGATAGCATTCCCTTGACAGTCTTGGTGAACAGGTGAGCTGTAGCTGGTGGCACTATAAATAGTGCTATAACCAAGATTGACCCCGCCGCATCGAATGAAGATACAGCAGTAATCGAAACTATAGTCATAAATAAATAATGAATGGCTAAATCTCGAAATCCTAATACTGATGCTAACTGTGGGTCGAAAGTCGTAATATTGAGTTCTTTGAAAAAAAACAAAACAAAGCTCAAATTAATCACTATTACAGACGATAAAATATATATGGATTTTGGTCCGAAATTTACATCGCCGATTATCCAGTTGTTGAGAGCCGATAGTGTAATATCACCAACGAGAACGCTATGTTCATGAAAATGTACACTTGACATTTGCATCGAAATTAATATCACACCAATACTAAACAATCCGGGGAAAACAAGCCCGATTGATGCATCAGTCTTGACTAATCCTGAACGAGAGATTAATTCAGTTAGATACACCATTAACAAACCCGATAATGCCGCTCCCAATATTATCCACGGCGATGAGCGGTCTAAAACGATTAAAAAAGCTATAATTATGCCGGGCAAAACAGAATGGCTTATTGCATCGCTCATCATGGACATTCGGCGTAAAACAAGATATGTACCCGGGATAGCACAAGCTACGGCAGTTAACAATCCTATAACCAAAACCAATAAAGCGATCATACCAAATCACCTTTATTTTGTAGAATAGCTTCAGACTTTTTTATTCCCTTCTCGGTTAACACCCAAGTATCACTATTGATATTTTTCACAAAACCTAGCTCTTGTAATATTGATAAACTCTTCTGAACATTAAATTTCTGTTTATGCATAGTTAAAAGAACTTCGGCACTATGTCCGACACGGTAATCATCATCATGATGAACTTTTAAATAGTACAAGTCCATCAGAGCTAAGCTGAGTCTGATTCTATGTCGCTTTTTAATATTATTTATTAATTCAGCGACCATACCGCGTTTTGGTGAGAATAATATTGATAAAATAAACAAAAGAGTCAGTATTAGTACAATAACCGGTCCTGTAGGCAAACGATTGACTGATGCAGAAATCAATGCACCTGATATACCCGACAAGCCTCCCAAAATAGCGGATATTATGACCATTGACGATAAATTATCTGTCCATTGCCTTGCTGATGCCGCCGGTGCAACAATCATGGCTACCATCAATATCACCCCGACCGCTTGTAATCCAATTATTATTGATGTTACGATAGATGCAACCATTAATAAATCGAGTATCTTTGAATTGAACCCGAGTGAGTTGGTATATGCGCTATCGAAAGTGTGAACTTTGAACTCTTTCCAAAGTAAGATTAGCATCACAATTGTTATTGAACCAAAAATCACAATCAAATTCACGTCATCATGCGTTAAAGTTGATGCGCTACCAAATATATAGTCATTCAAACCGGCTTTGCCTGGAATATTTTTCTTCTGAATTAATGAAAGTAGAAAAATGCCGAATCCGAAAAAAACTGCCAGCATTATTCCCATTGAACTATCAGACTTGATTTTACTTGATTGCATTAATTTTGATGAAAAAAACATGGCAAAAAGTCCTGTTATACCTGCTCCAAGAAGCAAAATCAACGGATTTTTATAATTACTTCCCGTAGCTAAGTAGTATAATACGAATGCAATCACTATTCCCGGTAAAGCAGAATGAGCAACTACATCGCCGGCAAGACTTTCCTTTCGTAAGAAAGCAAATGCTCCAAATGCGCCTGCTACTATACCAAGCATTGACGAACCCAAAGCTACATTGCTTAGCGTATAATCACTGAATATGCCAAGAAAAAAATCCATCAACCGAAAATTGATTCATTCTGAGCAAAATTAAAATGTCCGCCGTATGCTTCGTAAATTATTTCCTTCCTGTAAACATCCTCAATTTTACCACAAGCATACAATTTTACATTCAAAATTGCCAGCATATCGAAATAATCCTTTAATGTCACCAATTCATGATGTACGGCAACTATGGTTTTGCCTTCATCCTTCAATTCATAAAATATATTCATGATAGATTTTTCGGTTTTTGCATCAATGCCCGCGAATGGTTCATCGAGTAAAAAGATATCAGCGTTTTGGACTAAAGAGCGAGCGATAAAAGTCCTCTGCTGTTGCCCACCCGACAGTTGACTTATTTGACGGGTGGCATATTCTTCCATTCCTACACGTTCTAATGCATTGAAGACTAAGGCTTTTTGCGATTTGCCCGGACGTTTGAACCACCCCAACTGCCCGTAAGTTCCCATCATTACGACGTCAAATACCGTTGCTGGGAAATCCCAATCAACGGAACTTCTTTGTGGCACATAGGCGACTTTTTTTCTTACATTATAATAATTGTCACCCAAAATTTGTATTTTCCCCGCAATTGGCTTCACAAGGTTGATAATAGATTTGATAAGAGTACTTTTACCAGCTCCGTTTGGTCCTGCAATTCCCATGATGACTCCCATTGGAACTTTCAGGTCTATGTCCCAAAGTACCGGATTGTCCTTGTATGCTACCGTTAAATCATTGATTTCGATAGCAAATAAATTATTCATACAATACCGAGCTTAGTTCATCATGAATTAAATCTGCATTATAGCGAATAATACCGATATACGTGTTGACTGGCGGGACATCTCCCAAAGCATCAGAATATAGAGGTTTGTCGGAGATACGTATTGGGTGATTACGGCTGAGTACAGCATTAGCTAATGCTTCTACCGACTTTGTATTTACCATTGTTTCGAAAAATAAGACATCAACTTTGTTCTCGGTAACAAATTCTGCAAGTTCCTGCAATTCCTTAATTCCTGCTTCCGTTTCCGTTGTTATACCGTGCACTGCTTTTACTCTGAAATCGTATGCTCTCGAAAAATATCTGAAAGCATCATGCCCTGTTACCAAAACTCTCTTATGAACAGGTATTTGCTTGTATTTGAATAATGCATAATTATACGCTTCAAAGACGTCGCTAAGATATTCGGCACCGTAATCTTTATAATAATTTGCGTTAGTCGGGTCTCTTTCAACCAATACATCTATAATTTTCTGGATTGCGTATTTCCAAATCAACGGATTATTCCACACATGCGGATCATAATCTTCGATATTATCTTCGGGATTAATGTCTATCAAACTATCAATCGGTATTGCATCACCAACGGCAATAGCAAAAGGCTCACCTTTAGATGCAATTATTTCTCCCATTTTGGCTTCTAGACCGACACCGTTATAGAAGACCAAATCTGCCTGCTTTATAGCTTGCGCATCGGATATCGTTGGCACATAAGTGTGCGGATCAACTCCGGGACCACATATTACTTTGATAATCTCAACATTATCGCCAGCAATATTTCTTATCGCATCTTCAATCATACCCGTCGTGGCAACTATTTTCAATCTTCCCGATGAACCTGTATCATCGCTGTCAGAAGAACATCCCGCAAATACCAGTATTGCTAAAATTAGACTATACTTAATTAATTTTGAGCCAAACATAACTTCCTCATTAATTGTAAAAAAACAATAATTGATAAACGTCTAATGGTAATAAAAAATGCAAAATTTCTGCATATTTAACAAAAAAACGTCTAAGTTTGTTCTAAAATTGCTACTTATTGTAGAAAAAAATTTTCTATTTCGAAAAAATGTATTATTTTGCAATACTCTATACACTTAAATGTGAAATAATTGTAGATGTCATTTAGGCATCATATGTTAAACTAAATTTTGTTTTATTCGGAGGATTTTTAATGTCAGATAATGCTGATATAAACCATGAATCAATGGTTGCAAACGAACAAACTATTGTTCAATCATCATCAAAATGGATGGAAGCCACTAAACCCAAACACCAACCACGCTCAAGTTACGACGAAGTTGTAAGTTTAATCGAAAACGGATTTGAGTCACTCGACATAAGTGATGATGATTTTATGACTTTGTTCGACAAAAAAATTCAAACAATCAAAGAAGATGAATTGGTAAAAGGTAAAATTGTCAATTTATCAAAAGATGAAGTATTTGTAGATATCGGTTTCAAATCATTGGGTGTTGTCCCAAGAGCGGAACTGCTCAATGCCGAAACATATCAAATCGGCGATGAAATTGACGTTTACATTGACAAGATGGAAGACCCCAACGGCAGACTTGTTCTATCTCGTCGCCGTGCAGACTTTATGAGAATTTGGGATGATATTATAGCATTATATGACAAACAAGAAATCGTTAAAGTCAAAATCTTGCGCAGAATCAAAGGCGGTATGGTCGTTGATTTACTCGGCATTGAAGCTTTTTTGCCCGGTTCGCAAATTGATGTCAGACCGGTTCGTGATTTTGATGGTTGGGTATCCAAGACGATTGATGTTCGTGTAGTAAAAGTTAATCACCCAAGCGAAAACGTTGTCGTATCGCACAAAGTTCTTCTCGAAGAGCAATTATCCGAACAACGCAACGAAATTATGTCTCGCCTCGAAAAAGGGCTCGTACTCGAAGGCGTCGTAAAAGCTATCTCCGACTTTGGTGTCTTTGTTGACCTCGGTGGTATTGACGGACTTGTCCACATTACCGATTTATCGTGGGGCAGAGTCACTCATCCTTCCGAAATCGTTACACTCGATGAAACCGTAAAAGTAGTAGTGCTTGACTTCGACAATGACAAACGCAGAATCTCACTCGGTATGAAGCAACTTACTTCACACCCATGGGATACTATCGGCGAAAAATACGAAAAAGGTAATAAAGTTACAGGTAAAGTTGTCAGCTTAACTGATTATGGCGCCTTTATTGAAATTGAAAAGGGTGTCGAAGGTCTTATTCACATCAGTGAAATGTCTTGGACACAACATGTGAAACATCCGTCACAAATGGTTTCTATGGGGCAAGTACTCGATGCAATCGTACTAAATATTGACAAAGACAACAAGAAACTCGCTCTCGGTATGAAGCAATTAGAGCCGGACCCATGGGAAGACCTCATGAAAAAATATCCCATTGACTCAAGACATGTCGGTATCGTTCGCAATCTTACCAATTTTGGCGTATTCATCGAACTCGAACCCGGTGTTGACGGTCTCGTACACATCAGCGACCTCTCTTGGACTAAAAAAATCAGACATCCCGGCGAATTTGTCAAAAAAGGCGACCGACTCGACGTCATTGTCCTTAGCATTGACCCCGAGCAGCGCCGTATAGCTCTCGGGCACAAGCAAATCAACGATAATCCTTGGGATTATTTCGAGGAAAAATATAAAATTACCGCCGAAACCGAAGCAAAAATCGAGCGTATTATCGAAAAAGGCGTTATCGTTGAATTGCCCGACGCTGTTGACGGCTTCGTTCCCGTATCACAATTATCATTTGCTCCGGTTAAAAACATCAGCGAGTATTTCAAAATCGGCGATGTCCTACCCTTGAAAGTTGTCGAATTCGATAAAGATGCCAAGAAAATAGTTCTTTCAGCTGTCGAAGCTTTACGCAATAAGGAACAGGGAGTAATCGATGCTTATAATGCCGCACACCCCGTACCGAATGCAGACAATATTTTAGTCGAGATTACTTACGACAGTTCGCAAGCCGATATATTTAACGAAGAGTATAACCCTGACTATAAACTTCTCAAGCAAAAATTCGAAGAGCAGTTTAAGAACTTCGATATTTATAACGAAGTCGAGGATGTTTCAGATGGTTCGAACGAAACTAACGAAACTAATTCTATTAAAGTTACTGCAACCGAAACAGGGATGTTACCCGAAGAGGCTGTCGCTGAGGAAACTGAAACCGAAGAAGCATTACCCGATGCTTCGTTTGCATCGGAAGCACCCGCGAGTGAAGACCCCGCAGAAGTTCAGGATACACCTGATAGCGAAGCTACTGAAGAAGAAGAAACAAAAGAATAATTCATAACAGATTATATTTAGATAGAGACTATCCTATAAGGGTAGTCTCTTTTTTTGTCATAGAAGAGAAGATTGATTTTTTTATTTAAAATTTGGAAATGTCTTTTTTTGTTTTTACTTTTACTTTTGTATATTTAATATTAGATAAAGGATTGTATCATGAAAACGATTAGATTGACTTTTCAAAAGGAATTTGGTTTTATAAATCTAAAAAAAAGAAGTTTAAAAATAATACTATTGTGTTCAATGGTCTTTTTTATATTTTCATGTACAAGACCTGAAACCTTAGAATCCGAAAAACTTAAAGAGCCATTAAATTCATTTGGAGGCTCATATGCAAATTTATGGAACCCTTCCAATCCATATGATTCAATTGGATATAAACATAATGAAGCATGTGATTACGTTTGGGGTCAATATGTTAGTACAACTGGTGCATTAGCTTTTGCTAATAGAATAGATACATTAATACATAATTTCGGTTATACACAATATTCCTTTTCTATTACTCCAAAGTCAATTAGAGACACACTTGTTTATGAACTTTTAGGAATGATTTCTGCATAGACAGTAATTTGAGTTTCTCCGATTATTTAAATAATACTTTTTCAAATTTAGTTGCAGATTCTATTTATAAAGTATTTGAAATAGTATATTCTTGCACTACTTCAAATTTAATCGAAACAACGATTCAGAGTATAAAATTATTTGAGAATTCCATTACAATAAATGAGTATTTTACACAACATGAAAAAAACATTGTTTTGACAACAACTGCAGTTTGCAAGTTCAGTTTAATTTATTTGAATGATGCCAATATTAATCCATACAGCGAATTAAATATATGGCGAGAGGATTATGAAACTGAAGAAAATGAAATCTTGCCATCTGGATTATTTCATGCTGCAGCAATGGTGATAATGGATGCATTGACAGCAGCAAAATTAGCAGACGAAGGAAAAGATACTGAAGAAATAATATTAAGGTCTGCGGCTGCTTCGATGGGAATAGCAGCTGGTGTAGCAGGTGGCATACTTGGTTGGGTTGGTAATGTAGTCGCAACCATAGTATCATGGATAGATATCTTTTAAATTCCATATAAACTTAGTAATTTTTTTACAAGAGATTTAAAATTTAAAATAAACGCTTATAAAAATCTAATGATTGTGAGAAAATCTCAATGAAAATAATTCTATTTTGTATTATTATTTTATCATCTTTACCAAAAATAATCTGTAGAGATTGGAACGTAGTTGCTACGGAATTGGATTCAATAGTAGGATATACAAACTTAAATGATAAAATATTCCTCTACAATTTGAGTGGTACAATCATAGAAGTAGATATAAACAGTAAGTACTCAAAACTAATCACAAAACTTGATGGATTAATATTTTCAGTTAGCAATAATCAAGGTGTATTCTATTTATCGCATGTAGATATTATCAATAATTCTTCATCAATACTCAGGTCATCAGATGGTGGTCATTCTTGGGAAATCTTTATGAGTAATTTTGGAAAAGATTTATTCTTTGGTATAAATGCTTATTTCAAGGGTGATACCAGCATATATATTGGTTCTAATTCATCGCAACGTGCATATATAATTTACAGTTATGATAATGGTATAACTAATAACAGTCTGGTAATAGACGACGTGCTTATCCTGCTTACTATTTCAAGTATTGATAATAAGATTTTTGTTGGAAGTGGTGATGGCAGAGTTTTAGTTTCATATGATTATGGACAATCTTGGTCAGAGATAGATTTCTTTCGTCAA
>CAZWXI010000002.1:0-26507 GCA_964637845.1 uncultured Hyphomicrobiales bacterium
CAGGATAAGATTAAATTCAAATATCGGTACAAACCGTTTATCATCTGTGCCAATAGTTAATGGATGGGCAGGTCCGTCAGTAAATGTCGAAGCAACAGGCTCGCTTGATTTTGGTGCAAATGTTTTGCGATTTAACAACTTCGAAGCAAAAGCCGGCTCGACTTTAATATTCGGCTCGCAATTCGGCATTGCAACCAGCGGGACCAAAACAGGTAACTTGCATGGACAATTCTCCTATCCGGCTATAAATGATAGTATCAATATTATTTATAGTGCGGTAGGGAACCATTTCAATAATACTCAAATCGTTACAATACCAAATAGAAACGGTACCACATTTTTTATAGAAAGAGTCAGAATACTCGACGCATCGAGTAACGTAATCATGGATAATTTTTCGGGTAATTCGCTGACTCGTTCTACAACTTGCTTGAATATTTATCCTGAACACCCCGTCGTATTATCAGCTGGTCAAACTTATACAATCCAAATTGACCCAAGCAATGTGAGCGGAAATAAAAAATATAAAGCATGGATTGATTACGACTATAATGGAGCATTTAGCAATAGTGCGCCCGAAATGATTATGAATGTCAATTCATCAAGCCAGACTTTAGTATCTACAAATTTTACAGTACCAGTTGCAACAGCAAACGGTTCAACTTTCCTTAGAGTAGGAATGAGAGACAATACTACTGATTATGGACCTACTGATAATGGCACCGGTGAATTTGAAGAATATACCGTAAGAATCGTGAATCCCAATACAAGTGTTGCCCAAGTTTCAGGTAATGGACTGCCTAACTGGGTACGTTCTTACACTGTTCATTCTAAACAACCAAACAGTACGGTAACTCCGGATACAGATTTTAATGTTGTCGATTCTTTGAAAATTGTATCAGGTCAGCATATAAATGGGACAAGAGTCATAACCTTGCTCGGTGATTTCATCAATGACACAACCAACGGTTTCAATGCCGGAACCGGCAGTTTATTGTTCAGAGGTTTTGTAAATAGTCGAATACGTGGAACCGCACCCGCAACATTCAATGTTGTCAATACTCAAAAAAATAACGCCAATATTATACTTGAAACCAATGCTACAATTGCGACCTCATTAAATCTTGATTCGGCAAACTTGTTTTCAATTGCCGACAACGTCAATCTAACTATAAACCAAACCGCAACTGTAACTCCCGGTTCAGGCACATTCAATGAAAACAGAATGATTAATACATCGGGAGCTATTAATTCGGGTCAAATAGCCAAGCGATTTTCCAGCGGAACAGGCGTTTCGCGAAATTTCTATTTCCCAATTGGTGTATCCCCACTTTTCAACCCTGCTTTTATACAAGCTACCGCAAATTATGGTGCTAATGCATCATTAACACTAAAGCACGTTGACGCCCGGCACCCCGATAGACTCATGGATAGTTCGCTTGTGCATTACTGGACAATCTCAACTAACCAAATTACAAACATCACATCAGATAGTCTCAATTTCCGATACAATCAATCTGAAGTTGTTGGCAGGGAAGCTATGTATTTACCCGGTCGCCACCGAACGATGTGGGAAATTAATTTGGGGGTTAACCCATTTATTGACACTGCAAATAACCTGATTATTCTAAAAAATGTTGATACACTTGACGGCGATTGGACCGCCGGCGAACCACTGATTTATTTTAATGGACGTATTTTCTATAGCCGCGCTACAGGAGATTGGAACAATAAATTAAATTGGTCCAACGAACCTATCCTCAAACACAATGGCCCTGCCTCATCTTATTTCCCAGGATCATTATTCAGTAATGATACCGTAAATATTGACGGGCACTTAATAGCTTTCAGAGATTCCATAAACATAACCATTGATTCATTACGTATAGGGGGGTCAAACCCGAACCCAGGACAAGGGAATTTACAATTCTCTGATTCACCTTCCGCCAAAACCTTATCCCTGAGAGAACTTTTTATTGATGAAGACGGTATCATTACAGGCACAACCCCGGTCGGGGGTAGGCAGGACACAATATTAATACATGGAAGCATTATTAATAATTCTACTGCAAATGTCTCACTTAGAAATAACGATAATAACTCCACCGCGATTAAGTTCGTAGGGGATACAAATTCTTATATTTCAGGTAATGGCAGTTGGGGAAGATTAGGCAATATCGTACTTCAAAAAGCTGGCGGTTTGTTAGACTCTCTGTTCATAACCTCGCCTACCTTTGCCTCGGCAAGTGATACAACTTCGAATTATCATATTGTATTTAACTCTGGCACTCTTTCTCATATTTCACCAACTAATTTATATATTTCAACGAATACTAATCCTATTAACCTTGCCCCCAGTACAGGTATTAACGTTACCAATGGCTCAGTTAGAACTCGCTCAACACTTACTACAAATGCCCAAACGACAGTTAATATCGTTGGTGGTGGTCTATGGGTTGGCGATAACGCAAATGAACATTTTCTATACAATACAGGCACTATATTTAACCAAAATAACGGTACTGTACGCGTCGCCGGAGCTTTTGCACGCAATCTTATAACTTCGGAAATTAACTTCTCGATGGATGCTGCCAGTGATTTTTACATTAACACTGTAGGGAATACTTCGACAAACATCGGTTTTGACATTAGCAATTCAAACTCAGTATTTAATATGTCCGGTGGCAGAATCATCATTACAAATGCTGGTGGTACTACTGCCGCAGTATCTGATTATCGAATTAGCGCCCAAAACGGTACCGGTATGCTCGGAGGTACGATTCAAGCCGGTGATACTTTACTTACTCCGAATGCTACGACAATTAAATTATCCGGTACTATGCCCGTTTACAATCTACATTTTACTAATATACCTGCGAATGCTGTTCAAACTCAAATCAACGAAGTCAGTTTTACAATTAAAAATAACTGGTCTATTGATGCAAATCATTCTTTCAATCTTAACGGGAGTACGGTAAATTTAGCAGGTAATTTGACTAATTACGGTATATTCACGGGAGTTCCTACGGGACCAACTTCAGATGCTTGGCTCTTATCTCTGAATGGTACGGGTAGTCAAACAATTTTATCAAACACTAGTGCGCTTGAACTATACAATTTCAGACTGATTAAACCTTCAGGTACTGTAAATCTTTCCCCGATAGGTAATTCAGACCTTGTTGTAAGAAATTCACTTGAATTTTCGAATACCAATCAATCCTTCATTGATGCATCTGCCACGGGGCGATTTGTCGAATTAAGTCCTATGATTGGCAGTAACCCACAAATATTCCGAGTTGGAAAAGGGCACGTCTTTGGAAGACTCTATCGCCATATCGCTACGGGTGCGGTTGCACTCGAATATGCTGTTGGTGCCGATACTCTGGACAGTTATCGTCCCGTGAAATTCGAGACAGTTGGTACAGGTGGCACTGCAGGGCTTGTCGGTGTACGTGCTTATGAGCATGCTCATCCCGATACTGCAAGTTCATCTTTCAACACATCTACTAACGTTCAAAAATATTGGAATATTGATACAAAAGGTACTTTTGCTTTGGGCGGTAGAACTTTCAACGCTACATTATTCTTCATCAACCCTCAAGATATTAACGGGGGAGACCCGCTATTTTATGAGCAATATCGTTATAGTCCACCGTATCCTGCCGCAGGTACATGGGCTGATTTAAATACAGCTTCCAAGACCGACACAAGCTCCACTTCAATCAACAACACTATATTTGGTGACTTTGCTATCGGCGAGCCTACAGGTGTTACTTTCTGGAGCTACAACAACGGTAGTTGGAACGATATTAATACTTGGTCTATGAGTGGATATACAACACTTACTCCGGCTGTCAGACCGCCCAATGAACATACCGATATCGTCAGAATCGGAAACGGCAAAACTGTAACTCTGCCCGATGACTTCCAAGACACTGTGAGGTCTGTTATTATTGAAAGATTTAATGGATTACCCGGTGCATTATATATACAAGGTTCTTTTAATTACATACGTGGTACAAGTTTCATACTCGAAGATAGTTGTACAATCGGACTTATGCACTTGAACGGCATAACCCCTTCGGGATTTTCGGGAGCAGTTCAAACTAATCTCAGAAGTTTTGGTGTTGCCCGCTATCATTATAACAGTACTTTCGGCTCCCAAAATACCGGCACTGGACTACCCGACACTATAAAAACATTGATTGTTGACAATCCTCATCCCGTTAACAAAACTGTCTTTATGTCGGTTCCCGGTGGTCCAGTTGTCAGAGTGCAAGATACATTATTCATCAGGCAAGGTGTGTTCAATGCGGGTAACAGAAACATGACTATTTACAATGTTGCGAAAATTGACACAGTCACAAATGACGGTAAATTGACCCCAACAAGCTCTTCTATTAATTTTGGAGGACTGAACGACAAATACATAATCATAAGAAATAATTCAGGCATCAACTTCAACAATTTGAATATTTTAGGAGGCGATGTTAAAGTTTATCGTCCAACAGTATATAATCCCGCGTTTTCTAACATAAATATCGCAAATCAACTTAATTTTGTCAACCCAAGCACATATATTTCGCTTTACGACAGCGTTCATTTACGCATTCAAAATGCTGCGCTCACCTCGATACTCAACTTTGGTCCCGATAGATTCGTAAGAACCGGCTTACAAAGTGGATTTTTAGTCAGGGCAATTAACCCATCTTTGACTTATATTTTTCCTGTCGGCTCAGATTCATATTATTCTCCCGCTGTCTTCCAAGGCGCTACCGGGACAGCAGGGCGCATCGGCGTACGTGCTTCTTGGGGTTCGATTGCTATGGATGCACATCGTGGTTCATCGGGAAGTCCGTATGCTAATTTTATCAAACGTTATTGGGCTATTGACAGCGTTTCCGCTCAAATTAATGGTAAATGGACATTTAGTTATAATGATGCCGATATTTACGGAAGCGAATCCGAATTTGTTCGTATCGGACGTTGGAGACCTACCCGTGAACGTTTGCCCGGATTTTGGATTTTTCCATTCAACCCGCCGAGTATAAATATAGCCACTAATACTTTCGAGACGGACGCTGCTTACAATTTTAATGAATTCAGGGGTGACTGGACAATCGGCAGTATTGATTACTTCCGTCGTATTTTCTATACCCGCCAAACAGGCAACTGGACTGATGAGAATACTTGGACCTATAATCCGGCTCATAGCGGTCCCATATCGGGTCCGGGTATCTTCCCGAATATGCTGCAGGATTCGGCTGTTATTGGTGGCGGAAGTGGCGGCGTTGGAAATCATAAAGTAACTCTTGACATCAACGATCCGATTTTGCCCGGATATGGTAGCGGTATCGCACTTGGCACATCGGTAACTAACACCGGAACCCTCATAATGGGCAACAACATTTTGTCTGCTGACCATTTTACCTTGGAAAATTATTCAACATTGTATTTAGGTTTACCCGGAGGGATTACTACAGTTCCAACTGCTTCGGGGAATATTCAATCGGCTGTTAACCGTAGTTTCAGTAAAAACGCTATATATTATTATCAATCCGCTAATAATCAAGTCACTGGTAATGCTCTGCCTGATAGCGTCCATAGGTTAATAATCATTAATAATGGGTTGGCGGGAGATAACGAAGTAACTTTGACAAATCCTATTGTTGTACGTGATTCGTTGTCAATCATTCAAGGCGTCCTTGCCTTGCAAAACCTCACTGCGAACTCTACAGGTAATGCTCATTATTCTCAGCAGAGCGGCACGGTTTTGAGAGTTGGAGGCACTAATTCGCTTCAAACAGCATTAAATAATTATTTGAGCTATAATTTGCCGTTTGACAGTTTCGTTGATTTCAACGGTTCTACTCAGACAATTTCTGATTTGCCACTTACTCTTACGCAAGATGTATCTTTATACACAGGAGGTCTCGGTAGTGTATTTGTTAGTAATCCCGGAACTAAGACTGTTAATGGTCCACTGCTTCTAAGGGGTGATATTTACATCAGAAATGCCTCTATTCTAAATAACCTTCAGCCGAATGGTTTATATGTAGTCGGTAATGTTATTAATAGTGCCATAATTACCAACGAAGGTATTATACACATCGGAAATTAATTTGGCACGATATTTTATAATGATTTAGTGGATAAATAGGTAAAAAATTATGAAAATTTCTCTTGACAAAGACTTGTTAAGTATTTGTACTTATGTGTATTATATAAAATCGAAGTAAATTCGAATTATGAATAAAACCATTTTGCACAATAATGAACACTAACTATTATATTTCTACAATTTATGGAGTTTATATGAATTTGAGTAACTTACTCAAAACATCAGCTCTCGCTGTATGTTTTATCTGCTTCTTCGCTTTCGGAGAAGCTTTTGCTCAGAACTTCATCTCTGATGGGGCTGCTTCTGACTACAATGCTACTTGCGGTGCCGTTATCCGCATGAAAAATAACTCGAGCCAATTCCAAAACATCAATACCGCTGACTTAGGTCAATCAACCAACGTAATACCCGGTGTTGTTGATTGGGCCGGTGCCGGCGGTACACAAACTGTTCAAGGGTTGTACTATTCACTGCTCTATACTTCAGGCACTTCTGCAAAAACCGTCGCTGACGGTGTTTTTGTTATGGGGGGCGCTTGTGCTACATTTCTTCCAGGCTATGACAGTTTAGGAACATATCCATACTTTGCAACAGGAGGCAGCAGAACCTATAATGGTACATTCACCTACGGCGGTTCAGGAGCGCAAAACATCTTTCCCGAGCAATCAGGTTCAAGTGGTACAGACTATAACATTCTCGCACTCTCAGGCGGTGGTACGAAAACTATTCTCGATTGGGGTTCAGTTGGTGCCGGTGTAAATGTTGACTTAGCTTCAGGTACTGACCTGACAATTTCAGGTAACCTTTATACTGGTACTGGTATATCTACTTTCGGTGGTAATGTTACAATGAACGACGATGATGCTGACTTTTCCGTTGGTACTGGAGCTGTTAATTTCGATGGTAATCTAACAATTGCAAGCGGTACTCTGACAGCCGCTTCTACTTCCGGCGATGTTACAATTGCTTCAACTTCAACACTTACTCTATCAGGTGATAACTCTGTCCTCGACTTTGCTAACAATAGCGACTTGCTTATCACAGGTAGCTTTGTTAACAACGGTAATGGTGCAAACTTGCTTTTTGCTTGTTTGTCAACCGTGACTTACAACGGCTCACAAAATCCGCAATTAGTCGTTCCTACTTTGCAATCTAATCCTTACGGTAATCTGGTACTTACAGGTGGAGCTAAAAGAGGCGATGATGCATTGAACTATGCTAATAACATCTTCTTATGTAACAACTTCGCTCTCTCAGGCGGTAACTTTGATATGTGGACAAACGGAGGCACTTTGACTATGCTTGCAGTAGCCGGTACTGCTACTTACGGTGGCGGTTCAGGTAATGAGGAGGTTGAAGGTTCGATGGCTCGTACTATGGATGCTGGTGCCGCATCTTATGTATTCAACAACAGAAATACAACTGTTACTCTCTTAGCCGATGCTAACAACCCGACTCTTACTACAATCAATATGCGCCCCGGTCAAGGTTCTCAAATGGCTCAATACGACAATACTTCTGACGTAAATAGAAGAGTAACATTAACAAACAACGCAACAAATGACTTCTCAATGCAGGTTGCCGTTGGTTACTTGTTTAGCGAAGGTCCCGGTGCCTGGGGAGCTCCTTATGAGCAATCAACAATCAGATTCTACGAAGGCAGCGCTACTGCCGTAGAAAAAGTTGGTACAGGGCAAGTTTATAGCCGTACAGCTGCTGCAGGTGCTAACTTAGGCCAAGTATCGTTGGCAGCTATCCTTCGCTCTACGTCAGGTACATTACCTAATGACATTGATAAATTCTTCAGTAGTCACGACCTCATTCTCCGTGCAGGTCCGACTACTTTCTACACTGTTATTGATGGACGTTGGACAAACCCGAACACTTGGGACGAAGGTACTCAACCGTCATCTATTGACAATACTGAAATCAGACACGCGGTTTACGTAGGTATTGATGGCCCATTTATAGCTACAGGGGGTGGAGCTGACGGAGTTGCAGAAAACAACACACTTGCAGAATTTACTCATTACGGTACGAACGCCGCCGCAAGTACTATAACAATTGCAAGCGGATATGCTAACGCATCACTTATTATAGGTAACGAAGACAACCCTGCAAGCTATATCTTCCGTACAGCAAGCACAACTGGTACTTCATTTATTAATAACAATACATCAGTTCCAGCAGGCGTATTCCCTTACACTACAGCTAAGGCTTCAGCCACTAAAACTGACTTCAATGGTCTATGGTTGATTAACGGTTATGGAGCCGGTACTCCGGGCTTTGGAACATACCAAATCACTAACCAAGGTACAATCAACAACGAAGGCGTAATCGAAATCGGCGAATAATATTATCACACTCCTGAGCCCCCTCATTTAAGAGGGGGCGAGGGGGTGGTTAACAAAAAAATGAAAAAAAATGCGATAAATATTACGATCTCACTTATCCTACTCATCTTGGCGGGTGTTGTCGCCTTTTCGCAGACGTCGCTCGATAACACAGGCGGAGATATTCGTAATGCCGGCACAATCAGAGTAAAACGCGGACAAGTAAAGAGTATGCCCGATACGATTGGCGGGAGAGTGGAATTTCTCCAAAGAGTCGCAAGTTCGCAGCAAGTAATCCCGAATATAGTTTTTAATCAACTCGTCATTGGTAATGATGCGAAAAAAATTGTTCATGATGCATATCGTGACAACAATAACAATGTCAGACCGCTCGTAGTTTTGGACTCTCTCATTGTTATTGATAATGCTTTGCTCACTACACATTGGATAGGATATAATCCTGAAGATGTCCAAGCCAAATCTACTGTCAAAAACAACGCAACTTATTCAGGACCGCGATATATTATCCTCAATGCCGAAAGTCAATCCCAAGACTTGATGGGAGTCGGTTCATTTTCGAGATTGATGATAGATAATCCTTATGGTGTAAATGTTGTCAGCGGTGGATTTGAAATTAACGAAGAACTCAATCTGCGTCGCGGCGAATTGCGTAATTCGTCTGAAAATAACTTTACGATGAAAGATTCATCGCTCATTGTGCGTAATGTGGGGGCTTCTATTGCTCACCAGCCTCAATTTGAAGCAACCGTTAACATTAAATATACCGGTAGCGGTGATTTAACAACCGGACCAGAAACTCCTGTAGATGAGACTATTCTGCAGAACTTGTTAGTCCAGAACACAGGTATAACCGAATTATCCCAAAACGTTACAGTTAACGATTCACTATTTGTCGGAGCTATTGTTGTTACCAACGATGATACTCTCAAACTTACATCCGCAAAGAATCCCGTTTATGCCGTTTATAACCCGTCAGCTGAAATTGCAGGGAATTTCGAGCGTACGGGATTATTCGCAGGAGATACACTTTTGCTCAATAATCCGTTTACTTGGTTGTTTTTTGAAAAACAGTCTGATATGGCTGGGATTACGCGACTTGTCAGTACTACGAGACCTTTGACATATCAGCCATATCTCGGTGGCGATGAAAAGGTGAGGCGTATCATTAATCTTCAGGGATTCGACAGCAACAATAATCTGATTGATAAAGGGATGCTTGCTAATTTTGGTTTCGGATGGCGTCATAAACCTTTGGCACCATTCCACGAAACCGATAATTTGAATGTACCCGATTTAATTCTTCAAATGTGGCTTGGCGATAATTGGTTCGATTTTGATTCCGAAGAGCCTCAGATAGACTTCGGTACTAATTGGGCATACAGCAATTTATATTCACTATCTCAATTTGGCGAATATGCTATAGGTTATCCGGGTATGACTTCTATTTTATTCCATGCTCGTGTGTTGCTCGAAGGTCCATACACCAAAGGGGGAGTCGGTGAGATGCACACTATGCTGAATAATCAAGGTTTACTTGCTAAAACAAACTTGAATTCATATCCATATAATTTAGTACCGAACATAAGTCCCGATATACTTAGTAATATTCCGAATGATGTCGTTGACCTTGTTGTGTTGGAATTCCGTAAATTGCGAAATAATAATCCGAGTTTTTACAAAACTGCATTCTTGCGTAATGACGGTCGCTTAACAGATTTGCACGGTGATTCAAACATCAGGATAACTCGTCAAGATGGAATTGATTCCGGTGGCGGCTCATACCATGTAATCATCAGACACAGGAACCACGCACCAATAATCACTGAAAATCCATTGGAAATTTATCCGCAAAACAATAACTTTTTGTATGATTTTACCCAACCCGGCTTGGTTGAAGGTGGTTCTGCCGCAATGAAAATTGTAGATGTCAATACACTCGGACAGCGTATTTTTGCACTAAAAGCAGGCTTTCTAAATGAAGATGCAGTATTGCTCGGACCTATAATGGATGTCACCCAATATTATACTAGGAATGTTGACCACGAAGGAGCATGGATAGGCTTCACACGAAGAGCATTATTCAATGCTGATTATAATATGGATGGTATCATCAATACTCGAGACTTTAATATTAGTTGGAACAATAGAAGCCAGTAGTAATACTGCGAAATCACGGAATGAATTATGAAAAAAATATTACAAGCATTAATAATTATATTTTTATTAGCAGTCACGGATACTTATTCCTTTGATACTTTAGCTTTTGTACAAATCAATAATACTTACCTTGTCAATCCTTCCACGCTTGAATTCCAATTAAGAATCCAACGCACAAATGATAACTGGGAAAGATTCGTAAATGGAACTTTTATGTTTACTTTTCCCGAACAAGCCAAATTATTACCCAATGAATATGAAATACAACTTTTCGAGAGCGACCTGCCTGAGTCAGTTATTTCAGGTGCAGTCCTTCCCAAAGAAGACTATTTAATTGAATACCAAAAATATGACGAGCGTTTCAGCATTACCATTTTAGGCCCCGAAAAATATGAAGATTGTTTCGAAATTCCTAAAGATACTACTGTTTTATTAGGTAAATTTCGGATAATAAATATTAACGGTGGACCAATAACTGACCGATTAGTTTGGATGCAACCACAAAATTATTTTCAAGCAGTCGCCTACAAAATTCAGTACGATTCTATATCGAAAGGAGTTACTTGGTATTATGCAGATGATAACGTTGAAATGCACGACGGAATAAATAATACATTCGCTATCAACTATGATGACTCGGAACCTTTCGGATTTATATTTGACGATTTCTGGGTAAGATATCTCGGACAAAGGAATCTGCAATACGGTTGGAGAACTAAAAGCGAAATTAAAGTGCTTGGCTATACTGTACTCAGGGGTATGAAAGTGTTTGAAAATCAGGTAGATTATTCTGATACTTTAGGTACTTTTCTTGAACATGATTTCTATAATTCCGAATTCAAAAGCATGGGTGTTTCCCAGTTCGGTTTTACTTATGGAGATTTTCCGGATGAAGTCCAATACCGAGGTGGCAATTATTCATATGCTCTATGGGGACGCTTAGTGAACAGAGAAGGAAGACAATTTGATTCCCTTTTGGCAATAAGAGATGTTCCCGTCCCTCATGCCGTAATTGTCGAAGCAACTGCAGTTCCGAATCCTTTCAGTCATTCAACGACAATAAATTATACAGTTGATGATGATGTTTATATGACAGCTTACGTCAGCGACTTACTCGGCAAAAAACTAGTTTATTTGATTGATCCGGAAACTGGACAACCTATCAATAATTTACTAATAAAAATGGGCAAGCACTCTACTGTATTTACCGCCCCTGATGTTGTTGCTCAAGGGGTTTACAATGTCACATTTATCGCCTATCCAGTCGAAGATTCAACTATCGAAATTTCACGTGCAGTTGTGAAAATTCAATACGTTCAAGCCGGTGGCTAAAGGGGAAGAAGACATGAAATCACGTCTTACCCTCGTATTAAGTTTATTGATTTTATTATATTCTTCGATTTTTGCGAATAATTTCAGGCTAACTAACCCCATTCCCGGCACAAAGCTAATGTCCGGCGAAATTATTAATATAACATGGCAATCGGATTTGAATAATCCAGTTGATATTTATTATGCTAACTCAGATACAACAGTATTGATAGCATCACAAATTATCGAAAATAGTTATACGTGGTCAGTTCCGTATTTAAATGACTCTGAAATTACAATAATTTTAAAAAGTTACGAGCAACAACTTCCGTTTTTGCTTTGGCACCAACCGGACGCACACTTCCAAGAAGTATCTTCAATTACTTTTTCTGAAGACAGTAAAAGACTTATTACAACCGGGCGTGACAATAAAGTCAAAATTTGGGACATTGAATCCCAAAGTTTGATATATGAGTACCAAATTACTGGTAGCACACTCAAACAAGCAGTTTTTTTCAACATTGATGGATTTATTGCTGTTACCGACAGTGTTTTATTAGTCTATGATATTTTAAATTCGCTGATGGAAACTGTTTATGCACGCGATTTAGGTACGACTTTCCGTAATGTAAGTTACTCCGAAAATGATGCTTATATTGCTGTTGGAACTGACGACGGCAATGTTTATGTTTTTCACCCCAATGGTACAATGCAATTTACATTCAATTCGGACTTGTCATCTGTTATTTACGCCGTAAGATTTGGAAGAGACGGTTCCAAATTGCTGTTTTCGGATTACGAGGGGTATATTCACATCGGCGATATGGCAACAGGGACTATAACCAGCAAAGGTACACACGGTAATAATGGCACGAATGCGGTTGTTTGGTCTGTGGATTCTGATGACTCCTACAAAAACATCATATCAGGTTCGGTTGATTTAACGGTTCGTTTGTGGAATGATACTTCTGATGAAGAGGTCGCGAGCTTCCAAACACACAACAGACACGTTAGAGCAGTCAGAATATCGGCTGACGGCAGAAGAGCATTATCAGGCGCCTTGGACGGAAAAATTCAACAATACGACGTCTCATCCAGAACACATTTAAAAAATTTAGAAATCAATCACGGAGGTTCGATAATTGCTCTCGATGCTACACCGATGATGGATACTATTGCCTCGGCCGGACGTGATAACTCCTTCAAGTTATGGCACAATGACGAAGTTACTTATGTTGAAATCTCCGAGAATTTCGAATTAGCCAATGACTTGTATATAAAGGTTCCCGATAAGAAAGTCAAGGCGGGAGAAATATTTACCTTACCGGTACTAACGAATATTGTCAAAATTTTTGGAGATACAGTAAATCTTAAATCTCAATTTTATCTTGAACTTGATATTCCAAATTTGATAATGGAACCAGTTCAAGGCGAATTCTTATTCAATAACGGTTTATATAATCGTCAGGTATTTAGTGATGAGTATAATTTTAATAACGAAATCTTGCTTGAATTTAAATCATTAGCATTATATTCGTATATTGATTATGATTCGGTCAGAATAAAGGATTTTTATTTCGCCGATATAGAACTTCCACAAATTAATTATTTTGATGGGGAAATCAGAATTGTTTACGATTGTGAAGGTGATTGGCAACGAAAAGTATATGTTGGTGGCAACGGAAATAAACTAAATCTATTCCCAAACCCAGTATATGAAAGGTTCTTTATAGAAGTCGAATTGATTGAAACAACTGACTATGAAATTAAAGTTGTTGATTTAAAAGGCAATGAGTTAATAAATATATACAAAGGCTATTTAAAGCATGGGCATCATAACTTTGAATTCGATGCTCGGCATCTCGAAGCAGGCAATTATTTCTTAATCATTAAATGGAAAGACAAGTCAATAGCTACGAAATTTCAGTGTAGAAAATAAAAAATGAAAAAAATTATTTTTATCATTCTGTTTTTTAATTTTTCTTATCTATTTACCCAAATGCCATTGGGTGAATTCAGAACAGTGCGGTTTGATAACAATCGGGATACTATAATCTCCAACCGTCAATACGGAGACTGGTGGTACGGAATAAAAGGCGGTGCAAGTGGTTCAATGTATTTTGGCGAGTTGAATTTGTTACAATTCCCGACTGAAATTGATAATCCATTCAATTCACTTATCAATTATAAGTCCGGCTCCGGATACGGATATTTTTTCGGATTAATTGGAGAATGGTTACCTACACAAAAACATTGGGGAGCATCTTTGGGTATAAATTTTTTTGACAGAAGAGTTTTTAATACCCAAGCTATTCCTTTGAATGACTCACTTAATACAAGATTTGAAGTTGACGGCAAAACAACTTTACTAAATCTTCATGCTTCAGTACGATACAATTTCGGTATTACAGGACTTCATGCAATTGCAGGTGTGGATTTCGATATTCTTACTAATGACAAATTACGACAAAGAAAGCAATTTATTAACACTGGAGATATTCTCCAAGACCAAATTGTACCTATAAAAGAAGCATCAACAGGTATCGGGCTGCATGTTGGATTAGGGTATGATGTATTTGACGGAGATATAATAGATTGGGGAAGAATTATGCTCACTCCATTTATATCATTACACATTACCACTACTTCCATTGGAGACAATAGTACAAAATGGAACACTTATTACGCAAAAGCAGGTCTCTCATTGAAATTCGGCAAAGATAGAATCAAAAGAGACACTTTGAAGTATAACCCTCTATATACGCCTCCCCCGCAATATATTGCATCTGTTCGAGACAATCGAGGTATTGGATTTGCTCAATATATACCGGCAGAGCAATTACCGGCGGCAACCTTAGCTCTGGTAGAAAATCCTATTTTATTAGGAGAACTAAGGCCCGCTGAACTAAAAGAGACAGAGCGTCCGAGGATTGTTGACCTTACAACCACTGAGGCTCCAGTCGCTATTGAAATCGGTCAATCCAAACCATTTAATTTTCCAACTTCTGCTTCAACGAATCTTAGTGCTGAAACAAGACAATATCTTGATGCAGTAGCAAATTATCTTTTGGCAAATCCAAATACTGAAGTCCGGATAGTTGGCCACTCAGACAACCAAGGCACATTGTCCGAAAACACTGAGCGTTCTCGGGCCAGAGCAAACAATGCTCGACAATTTCTCATTGCCCGAGGAGTCGCCCCCGGCAGAGTACTTGCAACATTCAGCGGTGCGCTTTTCCCTGTTGCCTCCAACGAAACCGAAGCGGGAAGAAGACAAAACAGAAGGATTGAAATTGTCATTAGTCCAAAGTAATTATTTATAGTATATATCGAAGGAATACCACATGAAAACCATTTGTGTTGTCGAAGATAACACACCAATTAGAAAATTATTTAGCATTTTACTCAGAAAAGCGGGGTTCGAAGTCGTTGAATTTTCAAATGGTCAATCAGCACTCCTATGGTTAAGTAATAGCGAATGTTTTGGCATGATTACTGATATATTATTACCGGATATTTCAGGCGATGAAGTTTTGAACCAGATTCGCCAAAACGAAAAACACAAACAACTCAAAGCTATTGCCATAACAGGATTTAACGATTTTGACGATAAAAAGAAATTTATTGATTTCGGTTTTAATCACTACATGACAAAACCCATTGATGTAAGTACTTTTGTTAATGAGATTAGAAGTATTTTTGAAGAAAATAATATAGGAGTATAAATGAGTCAAGACAAACAAATGGTTTCGTACGAAAAGATTCTCAAAGATGTCGCCAAAAAAGGTGCGGGAGTCCATTCCTTGGCAAAAACATATCCGGCATACTTAATTCTAATAGTTTTATTGGCACTGAGTTTTCTGGTACGAGATTTTGTTACTAAACAAATTGAAAACGATTTAGAAAATGAATTTAATAAATCAACATCTAATATCATTGCTCGAATAGAAAATCTTAATGCTCGTAGTCTCGAAGTACTATATTCAATGTCGGGTCTTTATGATTTAATCATTGATGTCGTCAGAGACTATTTTGAATTATATGCAACGATACCAACAAGGACATACTCTTCCATTTCAGGAGTTTCTTACATTAGCTACGTAAAAAAACCGGAACTTGATAATTTTATATTCTATGCACGTTCGCAGGGATATTACGATTTCAAGATTCAAAATTTGAGCCCCTCAGGGGAGCATTATATAATTAACCATTCTATTCCGTATAGCCGAAACATTCACCGTATCGGTTTAGATTTAGCTTCCGACCCGAATATGTTAAAAGCAATCGAACAAGCTCGCGACAATGATAAAGTTACTTCCACACCATTTTACTTTATTCGCCCCGATACCTTAGGAATATATTTTTTAGCTCCGGTTTACAAATTTGGAGCGACTAACGACGATTTGATGTCTCGCAGAGCAAATTTTATAGGCGTTGTAACAGTAGAACTTAATGCCTTGAAATTTTTCGAATCCGCATTTTTAAGTGAATTTCTGGTTGGCTCAAGACCTGCACCTATAGATACTTCCGTGATATTCGCGATTTTCGACAAAAGTGACGATACATCGTTGACAACTATATATGAATCTGCAAATTATAAGATGATAAACTCCGGATTTACTCCCAAAGTTACAGAAGAACAGACAGTTTATATCGGCGATAGAGAAATAATCGTGAAATTCTTTGCTCATCCAAATTTTGGCGGACAATTATCAGCAACCCTGCCTAATGCCTCACTAATTATATCTTTGCTTATAAGTTTTGCGTTTTTTGGCTTCGTTTACTCAGTCGTTACATCGCGATCGCGAGCTCTTGATTTAGCTGACCGCATGACACGGTCTCAACGCAGAATTGTTGAGTCATCTAAAGACATCATAGCAGTTTTGAATGATAATAAAATATGGATCAGCATGAATCCAGCTTCTTATGATATATTAGGACTCGAGGAAGTTGGTGTTATTGGTACTTCTTTTGAAACATATGTTTTTGACGATGAAAATAAACACGAAGTCACGAAAATCTTCAATAAATCCTACGACGAAGAAGTTACTGAACGAATTTACCTTAAAATGAGACATGCCTCAGGTGACCTTCGCTGGGTTTATTGGTCTTTTACTATATCTCCAAAGGATAAACTATTCTATTGCATAGGTCGAGATGTTACAACCGAAAAACTTGCTGAAGAGCAAACAATTTTGCAACAAAAGCAACTCAAATTAGCCGAGTTATTCGCACGCGAAGCTATTGAATCTAAAAATTATTTTATGAAAAAAATGAGCCATCAGCTTAGAAATTCACTTACCGGAATTCTGGGCTATCTACAAATGGTTAGCCAAAAGATATATGAAAACCAAGAAGAACATGATTCATACATAAAAATGGCGGAGGAATCAAGCGAAGAGATTTTTACTTTTGTGTCTGATATGATTGATGCCACGGTACAAACAAAACAAAACTCTAATCTATACGAATTCATTAAATTTGGCCAAGCATTCGATGAAGCCAAAAGCCTATTTCTATTAGATCCGGAAGTAAATCATAACGTTGAATTCGAACTTGACGAAAATTCTCGTACAATACAATTGTTTGTAAACCACGAAACCTTAACTCAAGGTTTGTTTGCCGCTTTTGATGTTCTCACTTCCGGAGAATACTATACAAAAATTCAAATTTATGCTCAGGAAAATCATTTCGAGAAAGTTACTGAAATTCAAATTTTGTGCAGCCAGAATGATTTAGTAAGCAAATTCATTGATTATTACAGACAAAATTCTAATCATATAATCGAATCCTTGAAACATGACAGATATGATATAATGCTGAAAATAGCCAAGACCAATTCCTATTTCAATATTATGGGAGCCAATTTAACGGTTGACACTTTAGGGCAGGAAGGCAATTTAATTACTTTTCATATTCCATTTAACAGGGTTTAGACTATGAAATGACTAATTCAATCGAAAATAGAGGAACCAAATCAATTCTACTCATTGATGATGACAATTGGGTCCACAAATTAATTGCCCACTTCATGGAAAAGAATAATTACAGCACTTATTCTGCTTATAATCCATATGATGGTATTGTCATGGCGCTTAACCATAAACCCGATTTGATTTTGTTGGATTACATCATGCCGGGCATAAATGGTGACGTTTTACTTAAGTTGTTCAGGAAAATCGAAGCAACGAAAGCTTTACCCATAGTGATTTTATCCGCAAACATTGATAAAGATTTTTTGCGCGAAGCGCTGTCGCTCGGTGCTGACGGATTCATCTCAAAACCATTTACAGAGCAAGTATTAGAAGAAAAAATAAATCTTGCTTTCGAAAAGAATATACATAAAATGGAACCTGTTTGATAAGTATTTGATTATAATTCATTAATTTTGCACTGTCTCAAATTTATTAATTGAGAAATTTTTGTTTAGTACCCCTGAGAAATCGGGCTTTATCTTGGAGATAATAAAATGAAACAAACTGTTGTAAGAAAAATACTTGCCAAGGCAGTTGGGCGAGCCGATGTTGCAGTCGGTGAAGTAATTGAACCCAAAGTGGACTTAGCAATGTCACATGAGAATGCAGCTTTAGTAATGAATCAGTTTTTTGAAATTTATAAAAGTTTTGATATTGAACCTAAGGTTTGGGACTCCAATAAAATTGCTATTGTTTTAGACCATCGAGTTCCCGCTGAAAGCAAAAAAACAGCCACCAATCAAAAAAAAATACGTGAATTTGTTGCTGAACAAGGTATAACCAAATTTCACGATATTCAAGGAGACGAAGGCGGAATCTGCCATCAGATTTTACCTGAAATGGGATATGTTTTGCCGGGTTATGTTATTGTAGGCACTGATAGCCATACCACAACACATGGTGCTTTAGGAGCATTTTCATTCGGCATAGGTGCAACCGAAATGTCTTCTGTTTGGGCTTTGGGTACAGTGCTTAATGTAGAAGTACCTGCCACAATAAGAGTCAACATCGATGGAGAATTACCACCATTGATTTCGGCGAAAGACATTATTTTACATTTAATCGGCAAAATTTCCGCACAAGGAGCTAACTTCAAAGTGTTGGAATTTCATGGCTCAACTATATCAGCGATGGATACATCAGGCAGACTAACATTAAGTAACATGAGTGTCGAAGCTGGGGCTACTTCAGGCATAGTCCCCACCGACGATGAAACTACGAGATATTTAAAAGAAGTTGCCAATTATAACGGTGACATTGAATCTTTTATCCCAGAAACCGATGCGGAATATTCCGAAATAGTAAATATAGATATTTCAAAATTGGAACCGCAGATTGCCTGTCCTCACACAGTTGACAACGTTAAAAACATCTCAGAGGTCGAAGGGACAAAAATACACCAAGTTGTGATAGGTTCTTGCACAAACGGCAGATTAGACGATATCAAAATAGCAGCTGATATTGTAAGAGGAAACAAAATTGCAAGAAACGTTCGCATGTTGGTATTTCCCGCTTCATCAAGGATATATAGAGAAGCTTTGGAATTGGGCTATATAGCTGATTTAATGAACGCAGGTGCCGTTATGATGAACTCGGGATGTGGACCTTGCCTTGGTGTACATCAAGGTGCTCTTGGTGATGGCGAAGTTGCACTTGCAACAACAAATAGGAACTTCAAAGGCAGAATGGGCAATCCCATAGCCGAAGTTTATTTGTCCTCGCCAGCAGTCGCTGCTGCATCAGCGATTTCAGGTGTAATTACTAATCCCGTTAAAGGAGGATATTAAAATGTACAAAGTATTGTATAAACTCGAAAATGATATTTCAACTGACATAATTTATCCGGGCAGATATATGGCAACTGTACTTCCGTCGGAAACTCCTCAATATGCCTTTGACGATATCAAGGAATTGAATCAAATGCTCAACGGCAAATCAGTTGACGAAACTGCCGTTATCATTGCAGGCAGTAACTTCGGCTGTGGCTCGTCGAGGGAGCAAGCCGCTTCTGCATTAGTAGGGCACAATTTGATTATTGTAGCTAAAGATTTCGCTCGGATTTTTCTCCAAAATGCCATCAACTTGGGTTTGAGAACAATAATTTGTCCAGATATCGAAGCTCAACAGGGTGATATTTTGGAGATTCATGAAACCAGTGTTTTAAACAAAACCAACGGAAAGGAATTCAACATTATATCCTTGCCTGCCGCTCGAAAAGCAATAGTTGACGCAGGTGGCCTTATTCCATATACACGACTTAAATTGAAGGAAAAATTAGCAATCTAAAATAAATTTGTTAAATACATGTTTGATTTTGGGCATAATCGTGTTAAACATTATGCCCATTCGATTATTGAGACATCTGTTTCATGAAAATTTCTTAATTTTGAGTATTATTATTTGAGCATTTTATGACAAATCTTGAAAACTACTTTAATAAAATTAAAGAGAACATAATCAGGAGCAGTCTGGCTTTTGAAGCATCATACCGAGAGATAGCTCTTGTGTCTGCTGATTGGACAGCAAGCGGGAGAATTTACATTGCAATTCAGGATTTATTGACCAATAATATTGCTTCTTATGTTAACAAACTAAATTAATTTAAATAAATAATATGCCATTCAGAAAAACGAAAATAGTCTGTACAATTGGTCCTGCGTCATCCTCAGAGCAAATCTTAACAAGAATGCTGCAAGCAGGTATGGATGTGGCGCGATTAAATTTCTCACACGGTAAGCACGAACAGCATCTGCAATTAATTCAATCCATTCACTCTGCATCTGAGCAAACAGGTAAGAAAATTGCTATTCTTCAAGATTTGCAAGGACCAAAAATCAGAACTGAATTAGTTGAAAACGATTGTGCCAAACTAAACGATGGCGATGATTTCACAATCACTACAAATAACATTGGCTTAGGAAATTCACAAATCGTTTCTACATCATACAAGGACTTACCCGCTGATCTGAAAAAAGGCAACACACTGCTCTTGGACGACGGTTATATTATTCTCAAGGTCAAGGAAATTATTAACAATGAAATCGTCACAACTATCATAAAAGGGGGCGAACTTAAAAATAATAAAGGCATTATCGCTCCCGGAGTAACATTTTCAGCACCCTCCCTAAGTGATAAAGACCTTGAAGATTTAAAGTTCGGACTTCAAAATGGAATCCACGTAGTTGCTCTATCATTTGTTCGCTCCGTTCGTGACATCCTCGAGCTCAAGACAACTATGAAAATTTTTGGCAGAATTGTACCAATTGTTGCTAAGATAGAACGCCCCGAAGCTGTCAAGGATATTGATTCTATTCTTAGAGAAGTAGATGCCATTATGGTGGCAAGGGGAGACCTGGGCTTAGAAATGTTACCCGAGCAAGTACCAATTATACAAAAAGAAATAATAAGTAAATGCAACAAAGCGGGTAAACCCGTGATTACTGCAACACAAATGCTTGAATCAATGATTAAAAATCCGCGCCCTTCAAGAGCTGAGGCCAGCGACGTTGCTAATGCAGTTCTTGATGGAACTGATTGTGTTATGCTCAGTGGCGAGACAAGTGTTGGTAGTTATCCTGTGGAATCCATCGAATATATGAGCAAAATTATCACAAGCGTCGAAAATAATTACTTTACAAAAGAACATGGTTACAGTATTTATCATGCTGAAACAAATGACATTTCTGATTCACTCGGGAAGGCCGCTTGCATAATTGCCGACGAAATCAATGCCGCGGCTATAGTACTTTTCACAAGCTCAACCACAACAGCTAAAAATGTTGCAAAATACAGACCCAGAGTACCAATAATCGGATTAACTGATGATGAAACAATTCACAGAAGACTGAATTTTGTTTGGGGCGTCAAGAGTTTGTTGATAGAGCCTCTAAATGAGTCAACCTTTGCTTTAGATAGTTGCTATGAATCACTTCTCAAACTCGATTTCATTAATTATGAAGATGACATCGTATTTGTCGCTGGATTATCTCGCGGAAAATTAAAAGAACAAAATCTTATTAAAGTTTTCAAACTGCCCCCAAACACTACATAATAGCATACACTAATTACTTAACAGTAATTTAATTTCGTTTTGTCTAAAAAAAAATTTTGGCTATTTGACTAATATTTTTTATTTTAGACAAGAATAGCAATTGTTAATTTTATAATTTAATTCAGGTTTTGCCATGATACGTTTAGGACTTTCTATTATACTTGCTTTTATAATACCAATAGGATTATTTGGCAATTTGGGAAAAATATTGGTTGAAAATCCCAATGGAACAACTTCTTTGCACCTTACTTTCGCGGCAGCAATATCAGCGGCACAACATGGTGCTTCATTATACTTACCCGCAGGAAATTGGGACGAAAGTGTTACAATTTCCAAAAGACTTAACATCTATGGTGTTGGACACTATCCCAACTCAAGTCCCGTGACACCCGGCACAAGTAAAGTAACCTCAATCACATTCACAAACAATACTGATTCTACTACGATTCAAGGTTTAATAATATCATCAAACATTTCGTATGGTAATTGGACTGCGGTAACTATTAGAAATCATTATTATCTGCGATGTTTTATCGGTGGTACCTTTAATATAGCTATATCGGGAGCCACCAACATTTCTAATCACGTTTTTAAGGAGTGCATAATTAACTCACTAACTGCTACTGCCTCTACTATACCTTCAAATATAATATTCACAAATTGCTACATAGGTGTCTTGGGCGGATTGCGTGGTCAGAATACTTATTTTACCAATTGTATATTTGGTAATAATAACTATTTCCAAAATGGCAGTAGCAGAAATTTATTAATTGAGAATTCTATATTTATGCGTACAAGTTCTGACCATTTCTTCTATTTGGAGTCAAGCATTATTAATAATTGCATCTTCTTCTCGACTACTGTTACGTGGGGTTCAAACTCTGGGGTTGATAATATTTTGAACCAAAACTGTGCAGGCACCTTTGTTGATGGCAATTGCACGACTTTTTCATATACAGCAAATTATCGCCTCAAAAACAGTTCACCCGGGAAAAACGCCGGAACCGATGGTACTGATATCGGATTATATGGCACTGATGCCCCTTTCAAAGATGGCGGATTACCCGTTATTCCAAATATCAAGGAATTCAGTGTATCAAGAAATCCTGTAAATGGTAAAATCCAAGTGCAAGCAACAGCAATAAGCCAAACCGAGTAAATAAGCTTTTCATGAGGAAATTATTATGAAGCAGTTTATTTTACTATTGGTTCTAATTGTGGTTGCAACTACGATAGCAGAGTCAAAAATCACTAAATACCATTATTGGTTCAATAATGATTACGCTCAAAGAATAACCGTTAATGTTTCACAGAAAGACACTTTGGAAATTGATTTTGAGATTGATGTTTCGGCTTTACCGCCCGGATTTCATTTCCTTAACATCATGTTCGAGGATAATAGCGGAAAACGTACAGCACCCGAAGCGTCATACTTTTTCATAGCTTACACAATACATAATGATGTTGATTATGACATTGTTGGTTATGAATATTGGTTTAATGATGAATTTGCTGTCAGGCAATACGTTCAAACATCCGGAACAGATACCCTAAATTTAAATTTACAATTTGATGTTTCACACCTAAATCCTGGACTGAATCTTCTTAATATGCGATACAAAACCTCAGACAGTTTATGGAGCACTCCCGAAACGAATTATTTCATTATCCCATTTACAGTCGAAAGCAATATTGATTATAAAATTGTTGGGTATGAATATTGGTTCAATACCGATTTTTCCTCTCGGCAATATGTCCAAACAGCCGAAACCGACACCTTAGAAATCACTAACGAATTCGATGTTGGCAGTTTACCCCCAGGAATGCACTTATTGAATAAAAGATTCAAAACCTCCGATAGCCTATGGAGCATACCCGAAACAGTTTACTTTATTATTCCCTATTTTGCCGAGAGCAGCTTAGACTATGACTTAGTAGCATATGAGTACTGGTTTAACGATGATTTTGCGAATCGGCAGTATTTTGAAATTAATTCAACAGATACTCTTAATTTTTTTGATTCGATAAATGTTATGAATTTACCCAACGGGATTCATTTATTGAATTACAGAGTCAAATCTGACCTTAACTCATGGAGCATTCCGATAACTGGTTATTTCAATAATACGTTCAAATATAAATTAGTGGATTCATCTAACTATATCCGAGGCATTAAATATTGGTTCGATGGTGATGCCGATAAATATTACATTTACTACTACGATAGCCTTGCATATGAATTGAATATTGAGCAGGAGATTGATGTTAGTAATATTATTGGTAACAGAACAATCTATATTCACGCTCTTGATAGTGCAGGATACCAAAGTTTACCAATTACTTTCGATTTTACAAATAGCTTTACTTTCACAGTGGAAAAAAATATTGTAACATTCGATGTACCCGAAATTATGGGTTATCAATATCTATGGCTGTTTGGTGACGGTAAATCATCTACTGAAATTAATCCCGTGCATAAATATAATAAGGGGGGAACATTTGACGTGAAACTTATACTTACTCGAGGCACACCAAGTATCAAAGACACTCTCATAGAACAAGTTACCATAACCCTTGTTACCCACGCCCTCTCACTTTCATCAGGTTGGAATATGGTTTCGACTTACGTTCAAGCCGATGATAATTCACTCGAAGAAATTTTTGCCGATATAGTAGAGAGCACTGTCATCGTGAAAAATAATCTCGGTCAAATTTACTTTCCAATGTTCGAAATTAATGATATCGGCACATGGGACGTAAAGCAGGGCTATCAGGTCTATATGTCGCAAACCGAGACACTTTCAATAACCGGCATACAAGTCGAACCCCAAAGCACAACGATAAACCTCACGGCAGGTTGGAATATGATCGCATATCTTCGTGATAATGCGATGGATATCGAAACAGCACTCGCCGCTCTGACAGCAGACGACAACCTTGTAATAGCCAAAGATAATTTAGGAAATGTATATTTTCCCGCCTTCGAAATCAACATGATTGGCGATATGCTTCCCGGACAGGGCTATCAGATATATCTAGTTAACAGCGACAGCTTTTCATATCCTGAAAATTAGGGAAAAACTTCACTGAACACAACGCCACTCAATAGGGTGGCGCTATTTTATTTACCATAAAAAACTACGTAGTATTTGGTATTTTTGGTTTGAATAAAATTTTTTTTCAATTGCATTCTATATTTTATTAGTTTTGCATTAATAGAAGCGAAATATTCATTTGATTAATCAAGGAGTTTTTTATGAAATATTTATGGAGAGATTATGTTAAGATATTTTTTTTACTGCTTATACTATTAATGTCGGTATTTTCTGCGGTATTCGGAAAAAATAAGGATATGTATATAAACCTAACTGAGAGTACCCGAAAGATTGAATTCATCGAAAATAAAGGGCAGGTTGCTGACCAGAATGGCAATGTCAATTGGGATGTGCTATTTATTGCTGATTTACCTTATGGAACTATTGCTATTAGAGCTGACGGCATTAGCTACTCTTTCGTCAAATATGATGAAGAAAAATTGAAAAAGCAAAAGGACAAGATTCTCTCAAAAGATAGATTTGACAAGTTTGATAATCAAATAGATGAGCCAATTCCGATGGAGATTTACCGAGTAGATATGCGGCTAAAGGGCTCAAATTTTAATCTAAAAGTAAAACAATTTGAAATGACTGAAGACTATAATAACTACTATCTTGCTCATTGCTCCGATGGAATTACGCATGTTCGGAAATTCAGGACTGTAAAGCTGATTGATATTTATCCCGACATTGATTTTGTTGTTTATACAAATAATGACGGATTAGTGCAGTATGATTTTGTTATAAAGCCTGGTGCAAATCCTGATATGATTAATTTTGCATTTGAAGGAGCTACGAATGTCGAAATCACAGCAACAGGCGATTTACGAGTGGAAACTCCTTTCGGCTATATTGAGCAAAAAGCACCGATTGCTTATCAACCAAATGATTTGTCAAAATACATGAATTCGCGTAACCTCAAAACCCACACTCCGCGTCCTACATCCCAATTCATCAAAAACAGCGACAGCACCATCTCATTTACCGTTGGCGATTACGACAAAACAAAAATACTAGTCGTAGACCCACCAATACGCCTTTGGGGTACTTATTATGGGGGGAGTGAATTTGATTGGGGCTATTCTCTTGAGACTGACGGCATTGGGAATGTGTATCTTGCGGGTGAAACATGGTCAACCACTACCATAGTAACGACGGGTTCTCATCAAAGTTCACATGGCGGCGGTGGTTATTCTGATGCCTTTTTAGTAAAGTTTAATAGCAGTGGAGTTCGCCTGTGGGGCACTTATTATGGAGGAAGTGGTGGTGAATATGGCGAATCCGTAGCCACCGACGACAGTGGGAATGTGTATCTTGCGGGTCGAACAGGGTCAATCACTGCTATAGCAACGACGGGTTCTCATCAAAGTTCGCGTGGTGGTGATTGGGATGCCTTTTTAGTAAAGTTTAATAGCAGTGGAGTTCGCCTGTGGGGCACTTATT
>CAZWXI010000002.1:26607-94781 GCA_964637845.1 uncultured Hyphomicrobiales bacterium
ATGGAGGAAGTGGTGGTGAATATGGCGGATCCGTAGCCACCGACGACAGTGGGAATGTGTATCTTGCGGGTGCAACACAATCAACCACTGCCATAGCAACGACGGGTTCACATCAAAGTTCTTATGGTGGTGGTAGTAGGGATGCCTTTTTAGTAAAGTTTAATAGCAATGGAATTCGCCAGTGGGGTACTTATTATGGGGGAAGTGGTTGGGATTTTGTCCATTCCACGGCCACCGACCGCATTGGAAATGTGTATCTTGCGGGTTTAACACCTTCAACCACTGCCATAGCAACGACGGGTTCACATCAAAGTTCTTATAATGGTGGTGATAGGGATGCCTTTTTAGTAAAGTTTAATAGCAATGGGATTCGCCAGTGGGGTACTTATTATGGGGGGGGGGGTAATGATTTCGGTTATTTCATAGCCACCGACGGCATTGGGAATGTATATCTTGCGGGGTATACAAGTTCAACCACTGCCATAGCAACGACGGGTTCACATCAGAGTTCGCATGGTGAGCGTGGTGATGCCTTTTTAGTGAAGTTTAATAGCAGTGGAGTGCGTCAGTGGGGTACTTATTATGGGGGAAGTGATTATGATGCTGGTTGGACCATTGCTATAAATGGCAGTGGGAATGTGTATCTTGCAGGTGTAACACAATCAACCACTGCCATAGCAACGACGGGTTCACATCAAAGTACTTATGGTGGTGATTGGGATGCCTTTTTAGTAAAGTTTGAAGTGGAATTAGAAGCACCAACACTTTCAAGTCCATCGAATAATGCACAAAACCAAGAATTATTTGTAACATTAACTTGGCAACCAGTATATTATGCAACAAGTTACATAGTTCAAGTTGCTACAAATAGCAATTTTGAAAATCCAATTATTAACTTTGAAACTACAGATTTGAGTTACTTGTTGGAGGAATTATCATATTCAACGATGTATTTTTGGAAAGTTAAAGCAAGAAATTCAGAAACAGAGAGTTATTGGTCAGAGGTTTGGCAATTTATGACCGAAAAGTATAAGCATGCTATTACGCTTTCATCGGGTTGGAATATGGTTTCGACTTATGTGCAAGCCGAGGATAATTCACTCGAAGAAATTTTTGCCAATATAGTTGAAAGTACTGTAATCGTCAAAAATAATCTAGGTCAAATTTACTTTCCAATGTTCGAAATTAATGATATAGGCACATGGGACGTAAAGCAGGGCTATCAGGTCTATATGTCGCAAACCGAAACACTATCAATAACCGGCACACAAGTCGAACCCGAAAGCACAACGATAAACCTTTCGGCAGGTTGGAACATGCTCGCATATCTACGTGATAATGCGATGGATATCGAAACAGCACTCGCCACTCTGACAGCAGACGACAACCTTGTAATAGCCAAAGATAATTTAGGAAATGTATATTTCCCCGCCTTCGAAATCAACATGATTGGCGACATGCTTCCCGGACAGGGCTATCAGATATATATAATTAATAGCGATAGCTTTTCATATCCGGAAAATTAGGAAAGAACTTCACTGAACACAACGCCACTCGATAGGGGTGGCGTTTTTTTTTACTTCGAAAAGTACTTCCGCTTCTCCACCTTGTTCATGAAATCTGCTCTGCTTTCCGCGTAATCGGGAGTTAATGATTTCTTCTCGGGAAAATCTTCTACGTGCATAGTTTGCGTCGGGAATGCAAATCTTACTCCCAAATCGTGTGCTAAACGAATAACTTCTGAGATGACTTCATGCCGCGCCTCGAGTTCTTTAGTCCAATCAGGTACTTCGAAAAAGATGTAAAATAAAACGGTGATCGCCGAATCACCCAAATCATTAAGATGAATTTGATAAAAATCTTTTCGCGTTCCGGGATGCGAATCAACTACTTTCCGCAATCCTATTACAAATGCATCAATCAAGTCGGGCGGAGTGTCATACCTGATCGAAATTCGCGAAACATATCTCCGGTACTGTCTTTTACCCATATTATCTATTTTTATGTCGGCAAGATTACCGTTAGGTATGGATACTAATGAATTATAAAAAGTCCTTACACGTGTGGAACGAATCCCAACCTCTTCGACGATTCCTTCTATACCTTCAAAAATTATCCAATCTCCAACTTCAAAGGGTTGGTCAACAAATATAGTCACCGAGCCAAACAAATTTCTGACGGTATCCTTTGCGGCAAGTGCCACAGCTAATCCGCCAATTGAAACTCCCGCCAAGAGTGGCGTGATATCAATTCCCAAATTCGTTAATACGTAAAACACACCAAGCACGAGAACGATGAATTTCATCGCTGTACGGACAAAAGGCACAAGATGGTTGTCAAGTTTTGTTTCAGTCTTATGAGACATTCGCTCTAACAAATCCCCAACGAAATTTGTAAATCTTAATACCATTACGGTTAATATAATCGGTTGAATTGCTTTGACTGCCATTGATACGTAGTATGCAAATCGAATAGGGAGTTGGAGCATTATTAAAAATACATCTACCAAGAATACAACAACAAATATGCTGAATGGTCCCGAAATCGGCTTTATGTATTTTCGGAATACATCTTTTCGTTCGAATTTGTTGAATACCCTGTATAAAATGATACCAAAAAATACACGTAAAATGAAATATATCAATGTACCAATTACAATGAAGGACAAAATTCCAACCCATTGCCAAACTTTCAGTCCGATTAGTGTAATACTCCATGAGTCAGAAAGATTTTCAATAATCGGACCGATATCAACTATATGAGCGGCATCATACAACTTTGGTATTTTACTCACTGTTTCTTTAGAATATAGCCATTTATCACCCTTTTTAACCAAGTAAATATCCGGTAATTGCGGAAAAGGGATAAATTTATGCTTACCGGTTGCGGGGTCGACATAGTTAGGGTCATCGGGTATGTCGCCAAGTTCGACCATTAGGTTTTGTGAATCATATATTTTCAGCAACATCAAAGCGATTTCGTCCGCCTCGGTTATTGAACTGCTGCTGATATCGAAAGGTTCAGTTGCCAACTTCGGGTCATAAGTATCCTCCTGCAAGAATCTCAAATGTGTATTGATTGCATCATAAGGTGATTCTAAAGATATAGTTAGTTCATTTTTTGAACTGATGTCTTGTGAATGGGTTGCGATTGCAACTGTTATGATAAGAACTAATATAATGATAACTGCTTTATGATTTTGATATGTCATATTTTTCTACTGAAATGATATTAAACTTATTTGAGCTTAGATAAACATTTTTTTTTATTATTTTGCGATATTATCTATGCAAATTTAAAAATTTATTTCTTGTAATTGTTATTAAACGGAAAACATTATGGCTATCAACATTGATACTATACTTAAAGTAGTAAATAATATCGCTCCCGAAGTCGAAACCTATATTCATCGCAATCAACTTTCATTGATAATACCACGCGAAAAAATCCTTGAAGTTGCCCAAGAACTTCGCGATAATCCGGGAACAGCTTTTGATATGCTTGTTGACGTAAGTGCTATTGATTGGCTAAGAAACAAGAATCCCCGTTTCGAAGTTGTCTATTTCTTGTACTCTTTAAAATATTCAGAACGCTTGAGACTAAAAGTACCATTATCCGAAAAGTCGCTGCATTGCCCGTCAGTTTATTCCGTTTGGGAGAGTGCAGATTGGTACGAGCGCGAGACCTACGATATGTATGGTATAATATTCGACAATCATCCCGATATGAGGCGGTTCTATATGCCCGAAGATTATGTTGACCCCGAAACAGGAGAACCAATTTACCCACTTCTCAAAGACTTTCCGTTGATGGGCATACCCGAATCATTACCGCTTCCTCCGTATCCCGAAAGATACGGAGAAATACAATAAATTAAAATTTTATCATTTTCGTTTTGAAAATTGGAATAAATATTGCATCTTTGTAATAAATGTTAAATTTGGTTATTGTATTTTGTTTGGGTTTCGGAAAATTGTTAAAATACCTTCATTTGTTTGATGAATATTGATTAAATTAGCTACTATACTATTACTTTTCTTTATATCATACTTTGTTTATTCAGGGCAAAGTAGTCTTGATAGTTTGAATAAAGTCGTAGAAAACTCAATATCATCAGAAAAATTTGATGACAATCTTTACCAAACAATAGACTACATCGCAAACTATTACGAACTCTATAACCCCAAGGCAGGTGTTGACTTTATCGAAAAACTCATTAACCATGGTGGTTTTTCCGGCAAAAGCCGCTTCTACGGTCTGATGTACTCTTGGTTGGGGAAATACCATAGGGTTTTGTTCTCGCCTGAAAACTCTCTGAAATTTTTACTTTTGAGCGAAAAATTCTTCTCAGATGCTGGTGATAAACTTTCTTTATATTATAACTATTCCGATATTGGACATATATATTTTGACTACAGACAATTCAACAAATCCATAAATTATTACATTCAATCTTATCATGGATTTAATACTGACATCAACGATACAAGTGAGGCGAATCAACCTTACATTCGAGGGCTTTCGCAATCCCTAATTTATATGGGGCTTGCAAACGAAAAGCTTGGTAATTATCAAAAAGCTATCGAAGAACTGGAACTTAGTCTCGAATTACGTAAAAAGCTCAGGGAACGTAAAGAAATTCCTGTCATTTACAGGCATTTGGCTCGGAATCACGGCTTGGCTAAGCGTTTTGGGAAAGCTTTTCAATATTATGATTCAGTCTTCGCATATCAAGTTCCTGATATTAAAAATGACCCGCTTCAACTTACTTCAATATCAATGGTGAAAGCTGAAGCATTTACAGAAAGGGCATGGCTTTTTGTGCAAATGGATGATATCAATAAAGCGAATAGAGACATCAATGAAGCCGAGTTAATATACTCGCAAACAGCTAATTATGTCGCATTGGTCAAGGCGTTTGACAGATTTGCACGAGCTTTGGCCGACAAAAAGCATACAACACAAGCTTTTGAATACTTGCATAAAGCGAACAAAATCGCACTCAATAATTCTCTAAACTTCAATGCAATGCTAATTGCCCGAAAATTGAGCGAACTCTATGAATCAAGCGGCAATCAGCAAATGGCTTTCAAATATTTAAGTCAGTACCGTGATATGAACGATTCATTGTTTAGGCATTATTTATCTCGTTCAATAGAAAATGCTGAATTAAATATACGAATGAGTGAGAAAGTCAGAACGATTGAAGAACTAGAAAAAGAAGCTCGGCTCATTTCCGCAGAATTATCTCGACGAAACTTACAACTCTTGTTAGTTGTTCTTTTAGCGATTGTTTTTATTATTCTCACAGTATTTTATGTTCGCCAAAATTCCATGCGAAAGAATTTTGCTGAAGTCTTGAAAGACAAGAATCATCATCTCACAAAAGCCAATGACAAACTTGTTGTCTCTGAACAGCAATTAGAATTAAAAAACAAAGAGCTTATCAAAAAGAATATGCAACTTGAAAACTTGAACAATACCAAAGACAAGTTGTTCTCAATTCTTTCGCACGATTTAAAGAATGCAGTCGGCTCATTTAAAAATTTATCGGATTTGTTGCATGATAATTATGAGGACCTTACTGAAACAGAAAAACGTGATTTTGTGCTGATGATACAGGATTCCTCTAAGAAGTTGTTCATGCTATTAGAAAACCTGCTTACTTGGTCTCGCAGCCAAAGAGGGTTAATTCAATTCTCGCCTGCTCCTCATGAGATTCATAAGCTAATCCAGAAAAACATTAATTTAATTCGAGAACAACTCAAAACAAAAAAAATCACTCTCATAAATGAAGTAGATGGGGATTTAATAGCTTATTTTGATTATTCGATGATTGATACGGTTGTGAGGAATTTGTTGTCCAATGCAGTTAAATTCACAGACCTTGAGGGAATGATTATAATCTCGACAGGTTCTGTGAACGGACAAGATGACCGCATCAGAATTTCTATCGAAGATAGCGGGATAGGTATGGATAAACGCACTCTAAACCGCTTGTTCAGAATAACGCAACAGAAATCTAAAAAAGGTACCCAAGGTGAACAAGGTTCAGGACTTGGATTAATTATATGTCGTGAATTTGTTGAGAAAAATGGTGGCAGAATTTGGGCTGAAAGTAAACTATACGAAGGTACCAAATTCCATTTCACACTACCACTACACAATGACCCACCAAAAAAGAGCCACCCCGTTGAGAGTGACACCTTAGAAATTGCCGGCTAATCAAGTATCACACTATCTTTCCTGAGCATCAACCACCGTTAGTGCGACCATATCGAGTATTTGTGATACATCATCACCTCTTTGTAAAACGCAAATCGGTTTATCCAAACCCAAAAGGACAGGTCCAAGTACATGGGCGCCACCTATACGGTTCAACAATTTATAAGCAATATTGCCTGCCGCTAAATTTGGAAATATCAATACGTTTGCTCCGCCTTTTAAATTCGAGAACGGAAAAGTTGTATTAATAATATTCGGGACAACGGCTGTATCGGCCTGCATCTCGCCGTCAATTATTAGCTCGGGAGATCTTTCTTTGGTTATTTTGAGTGCATGTCGCATTTTTTCCGGGACTTCACCTTCAGCCGAGCCGAAGTTACTATAAGACAACAATGCTACTTTCGGTGTTATATCGAAATGTTTCACGAAATTTGATGCTTGAATGGTTATATCGGATAAATGATGCCCCGTCGGCTCAATGTTAACTGTTGTATCGGCTAAAAAATATGTTCCTGTTTTGGTAGAAACGACATATAAACCCGAAACGACAGAATAATCCTTTTTCTTCCCGACTACCTGTAAAGCGGGACGTATTGTCATTGGATAGTGTGTAGTTAAACCTGATACCATCCCGTCGGCATCTCCAAGTTTGACCATCATAGCTCCGAAATAATTCGGTTCATTACTCATGGTAATTTTGGATGAGGCTTTTGTGACCCCCTTTCTTTGCCTTATTTCGTAAAACTTCTCAATGTATTCATCCATTTTATCAAATTTCTTCGGGTCAATGATTTCGATTCCTGAAAGGTCGTGCCCATGTTCTTCGGCAAATTCTTTAATTATGCTTTCATTTCCAATCAATATCGGATATGCAATTTTCATTTCATGGCTCATGATAGCAGTACTGATGATTTTGGGATTTTCGCCCTCAGGAAAAACAATTTTCTTAGGTGATTGCTTTGCCTTTTGATATATATTGTGCATTATCTCAAATGACCGACCCATTCTCACATCAAGACTTTGTATATATGCCTCGAAGTCAGTAATCGGATGCCTTGCCACACCTGTATCAATAGCGGCTTTGGCGACTGCCGGTGCAACCCTCGTTAAGACTCTCGGGTCGAATGGCTTAGGAATGATATACTCTCTACCGAATGACATATTCTCGACATTATAAGCTCTTTTAACACTATCGGGAACGTCCTCTCGAGCTAACTCGGCTAATGCGTAAGCAGCGGCTTTTTTCATCTCCTCGTTGATTGCTTTTGCATGTACGTCAAGAGCACCACGGAATATAAACGGGAAACCCAAAACATTGTTAACCTGATTAGGGTAATCTGAGCGTCCCGTTGCCATAATTACATCCTTACGAGTTGCTACGGCAACGTCATAGCCGATTTCCGGGTCTGGATTTGCCATAGCAAAAACTATCGGGTTATCATTCATTGTCACTAACATTTCAGGTGTTACGCAATCAGCTTGAGATAGACCTACAAATACATCAGCACCTTTCAAAGCATCTTCTAAAGTTCGAGCTTCGGTTTCAATGGCAAATTCTTCCTTATAAATATTCATACCGCTTGTTCTACCCTTATATAATACACCTTTTGTATCACACATAATGATATTTTTAGGGTCAACACCTAAACTTATGTGGAACTTAGCACATGCTATGCCCGATGCCCCTGCACCGTTATAAACTACTTTTAAATCTTTGAGCTTTTTGTTTACCAATTCCGATGCATTTAGCAATGCCGCGCCACTGATAATTGCCGTGCCATGCTGGTCATCGTGAAACACTGGAATATCAAGACGTTTCTTGAGTTTTTCTTCAATTACGAAACATTCCGGACCTTTGATATCTTCGAGGTTAATTCCTCCGAATGTTGGTGATATTAATTCAACAGTTCTTATTATATCTTCAACCTCTTTTGATTCAATTTCGATGTCAAAAACATCAATATCTGCAAAAACTTTGAATAAAACCCCCTTCCCTTCCATCACGGGTTTTCCACCCAAAGCACCCAAATCGCCCAATCCCAATACTGCCGTCCCGTTTGAAATCACTGCAACCAAATTGCCTTTTGCAGTATATTTAAAAACATCTTCGGGATTATTGAATATTTCGCGGCATGGCTCTGCTACTCCTGGCGAGTACGCTAACGAAAGATCTCTTTGTGTTGCTGTTGGCTTTGTCGTGACAACTTCGATTTTCCCCTTTCTACCAGTACTGTGATAATCCAGTGCCTCCTGACGTTGGATTTTCATTTGAATTCTCCTCTAATTGATAAAATGTTGTTTTACAAAAACTAATACTAAATTATGTTCTTAAATAATCATAAAGTAATAAAATTATGTGAATTTACACACTAAAATCAGTATTTTCTGAAAATTTTGTAATTTTTCGCTTATTGGAAGGACTCAATAGCAGAAAAGATAAACTCGCGAATGTCAAGCTTCGATTTAATTGCCAATTCGACGACTTCTTGATGTGATACAACTTGCGGAATTTCTTTAGATTTATTAGTAATCAACGAACACGCGATAGTCTGAAATCCAAGCAATTCAGCGGTGTGCGCCTCTAAAACTGTTGACATTCCGACAGCATCTGCTCCTAACCTTCTAAACATTCTAATTTCTGAACGAGTCTCGTAATTGGGTCCAATCACTCCTGCATAAGTGCCGTATTTCAGGTGTATTCCCTTGGGAGTTAATGATGTATAAATTCTTCTGAATAAATTATAATTATTTTGATAATCAGATTTTGAGTTCCTATGACGAAAGCCATCAAAGACTCCCGACAGGTCTTTATATGTGAAATTGATATAATCTCCGATATACATTAAGTCGCCCGGGATATAAGTATCATTCAATCCGCCCGCAGCATTTGTGAGTATAATTCTGCGTATTCCCAGCAAATAAGATAATATGATAGGCGAGACTACAGTACTAACGTCCAATCCTTCATACAAATGAAAGCGTCCCGAGAAAACCATCACTTTCTTATGCTTGTGATTTATCAATAGTAAATTCCCATCGTGACCGGTAACACCCGTTGAATGAAAGTTCGGGATTTCTGTGTAAGAGATGGAGTAAGCAATATCTGAGGATATAAATGATTGTGATACGCCCGAACCTGCTATTAATGCTATTTCTGCCTCATCAAACAGTGTGGACTGTAAATACCTCTTTGCTTTATTATAGTGTTCAATTATATCATTTTTCAATTTAGGTTTCATAATACAACAGATATACTTTTGTTGATAGGTGTTTGAATATTTCCAGAATAAATTTCTTCAGTTCCTTCATCTTTCAAAAGTAATATCTTTTCTACAATAATTGGTAATGACATGATGTAGTTTATGAAATTCATTACATTATCAGGTAAATTGTATTTGACTTCCGGCTCATACGATTTTAAATTTCCGGATATAGTCATGTCGTATAAATATTCGTAAACATCAAAATAACCAGATGAATCTATTTTTAAGCGTATCTTTGTCTTTTCTTGTAAATTCAGGCTTTTCACTCTACAAGTGAACAAAAGTACTTTGAATTCATTTTTATAAATGAACGGTGCAATAAATTGAAAAATATACTGCTGATGGTAAAATAAAGTGTTTTGGATGAACATACTTAGTAGAAATTCTTGGACTTTCTTAGATGCATTAACTAATGATTCGTCATTTTGATAAAATTTGATAAATGATTCTTGTAATCCATTTAAAAATAATTTAATTATAAAAATTAATCTTTTGAAATACTTCTGAATAGATGACTCAGTAAAACCTTCATTCGGTATTTTAAAATCTTCAACGAAGTTACTTCTTTCGAATAAAATTTTTAGGTCATACAATATATGCTCAAATCTTGCTGCAAAAGGCAAAGTATTCAAAAATAGTTCTTCATCAAAATCAATTCCTGAAATTTTAAATTTCCATAGTTGCTCAAATATTGATTGTAAATTGTAATTGGCAAGCTCAACTTTAGATAGAGAAGCATATTGTCTCAAGATTGTCAAAATCTCATCTCTTACAATTGTGTTTTCAAATAGAATTGCTATCTTTACTGCTTCTAAAAATTCTTTACTATCGGGTAAATCAAGTATCCTAATAATATCATTAACTTCTCTTAGTTCTTTATTCTTGACAGCGCTAACAGAATAAACTCTTAATATTAAATTTGGTGTTATAGCGACCACAAGTAAGAATAGTTCATCTCCCGGGACCAACTTTCCGTGTATTTCAGCATGAAAATTACCTATCGGCAAATGCACAAGTACGCTTTGATAGCCCGTTACTTTGATAATTCTTCCTTGCACGATTTCACCTTGTCTTAATTTGCTGAATTGAGGTTTTGGTTGCTTTTGTCTGGAAGAATAGTATCTTTTGGCAGGTGCCTGATGCTGACCGCCGACATTACTAATTTGTCCGGTTTTAAATGTTTCTTCCATTTTCGCTTTTCATTAATTAATCGGCACAGAAATCTAAAAATTAATCTTTAATCTAAGATACATTTATAGATTTTTTATTTTTTGAAATTAGAAGTATATTTGATAATTGCAAAAATGAAATTTGATTGATGAAAGCATTAATTACGGGAATTACGGGGCAAGATGGTTCCTATTTAGCAGAATACTTGCTCTCAAAAGGGTATGAAGTTCACGGAATTATCCGTAGAGCAAGTACATTCAACACTCACAGGATTGACCATATATATACTGACCCTCACGAAATTCAGCCCAAACTATACCTACATTACGGTGATTTATCTGACTCAGGCATCATTAATCATGTTATCAACAATACCAAACCTGATGAAATATATCACTTCGGAGCTCAAAGCCATGTTCGAGTTTCATTTGATATGCCCGAATATACAGCCGATATAACTGGATTAGGAACCTTAAGACTTTTAGAAGCAATCCGAAATTCCGACAAAAAAATTAAGTTCTATCAAGCATCATCATCTGAACTCTTTGGAGCGGCTCTACCACCTCAGAGTGAAAATACCATTTTTATACCACAATCTCCCTATGCTGCCGCAAAACTATACGCCTATTGGATTACTGATAATTACCGTTCAGCTTACAATTTATTTGCTTGCAACGGAATATTGTTTAATCATGAAAGCCCCCGCCGAGGAGAGACTTTTGTGACTCGCAAAATCTCGCGAGCAGTTAGTTCGATTCTAGCAGGAAAACAAAAGAAATTTTATCTCGGCAACCTCGATTCAAGGCGAGACTGGGGTTTTGCTCCCGAATTTATAATGATGACTTGGCTTATGTTACAACTTGATACTCCCGAAGATTTCGTAGTCGGTACGGGAGAGAGCCACTCAGTTCGGGATTTCGTTGAAAAAACTTTCGATTATTGTGGAGTAGAAATCGAATGGCGCGGAGAAGGCATAAATGAAAAAGCAATTATAAAAAGCCACGTTTCAAAATGGAATTCTATCAAAATTGGAGATATTATGATTGAAATTGACCCGAAATATTTCAGACCAACCGAGGTTCATCATTTACTTGCTGATATTTCTAAAGCAAAAAAAATACTAAATTGGCAACCAAAAGTTAAATTCAACGAAATTGTAAAAATAATGCTCGACCACGACCTTCTGCAAAACGGCTTAGAACCTATAGGTGATGGAGCAAAAATCATGGCAGAGAACAATTTATTTTGGACTAAAAGCACATTTCCTACAACTTCACTTGCTCTCGATGAAAGATAAAAACAGCAAAATATTTGTTGCGGGAAGCACTGGAATGGTCGGCTCCGAATTATTAAAGCAACTGAACAGCGGGGATTACCGCAAAATTACCGGACAGAGTTTTCAGCAGTTGGACCTCCGAAATCAATCGGCAACAAATCAATATTTCTCAGCTACCAAACCTGAATATGTTTTTCTAACTGCCGCAAAAGTTGGAGGCATACTAGCCAACAACACATACAAAGCAGAGTTTATCTATGATAATCTTATGATTGCTGCCAATGTCATCAATGCCTCAAAAGAATTTGGCATCAATAAATTGCTTAATCTTGGTTCTTCGTGCATATATCCAAAATTTGCACCGCAACCCATAAAAGAAGAACACTTGCTGACAGGGATGCTTGAACCCACAAATGAACCATACGCCATAGCAAAAATTTCGGCTATTAAACTTTGTAGATATTATAACGAACAATACGGTACTGACTTTATTTCGGTTATACCCACTAATCTTTACGGACCAAACGATAATTTCGACCTTAAAAAATCTCACGTTCTGCCCGCTTTATTGAGAAAAATGCTTCTTGCAAATGCAATAAAACAAGGTAACGATTCCTTCCTTTTATCGGATGTTAACAAACATCCTCTCAATAGTAACTCTAAACTGAACACGATTGATGAAATTATTATTGAATTAAAACAGTTTGGTGTTTCGGGCGAACAAGTAGAAATTTGGGGAAGTGGAAATGCTCTCAGAGAATTTATGCATGTCAGTGATCTAGCATCTGCATGCATATATCTAATGCAACATTTTTCTTATTCAGAAATCGGAGAATTCATTAATATAGGAACAGGCGAGGAAATTTCAATAAAAGAACTTTCTTATTTAGTTAAAGACATTGTCGGATTCAAAGGTCAATTAATATTCGATGCCACTAAACCTGACGGTACACCTCGTAAATTGCTCGATTGCAGCAAGCTCCACTCTATGGGTTGGAAAAGCAAAATTTCTCTTCATGACGGAATAACAGAGTTGAAAAATGATTATTTAAGTTTGTAACTTTTTTTTACTTTTATGTGTTTTAGTTAATTATAACTTAACAAATTTAGGAGATTTTCTTTAATGCCTGCCTTTTTTAAAATACTTGCCACGCCGTTTATTTGGCTTTGTTCATTAGCTTTATCTTCCGGTGCTCCATCACCATTACCAATTGCTTCAACGCCACTTAATGAGTTTAATCCGCTATCGTCTGCCTTAAACCCAAAACCTATTGACCAGAAATATTACATGCCTTATAGTTTGCATATAAAAACAAAATTTCATCTTGGTGAATTTACAATGCAGAAAGACATGGAATCCTTGCTCGGATATGATATCATGCAATTAATAGGCGATTTCAAAATAGATGCACCATTTGCACAATATGTCTATAGCGACCTACTATCCATTGACCATTTTGGAGTTTCCCGCATATATGAATTACATTATTCGGGTACAATAAATCCCTTTTTGATTTGTGAAATGCTGAAACAAAATCCTTATATCGAAAGTGTTGACCCGATTTTTATTCGCTATCAAGATGAGTTTATCCCCAATGACCCGCGGTTAAGCGAGCAGTATGCCATGACAGTTATGAAAGCAACTCAAGCATGGTCAATTTCCAAGGGCTCGGATAAAGTGATTATTGCTATAGTGGATTCCGGTACGGATTGGCAACATACAGACTTGTCCGCTAATATTTGGATAAATCCAGGAGAAATTCCGGGAAACGGAATTGATGATGACGGTAACGGTAAAATTGACGACATTTATGGATGGGATTTCATCGGTAACATTACAACTCAAGAGTACTTTCAAGGTGTTTTTAAGGAAAACAACGACCCTAAAAATCCTAACAATAATCACGGAACATTATCGGCTGGTTGTGCTTCAGCAGTTACAAATAACGGTATTGGAATTGCATCGTTGGGCTATTCTGCAAAAATCATGTCCATAAAATGTTCAGCCGATAATCCTCAATTAAGAGGCATCTTGCGTGGCTATCAGGCAATTTTATATGCCGCAGCTTCGGGTGCGCATATCATAAACTGCAGTTGGGGTGGTCCGGGTAGAAGTTCGGCTGAGCAGGATATTATAAACCAAGTTACGGCTATGGGGGTGCTTGTTGTGGCATCAGCAGGTAATGACGCTTCAAACAATGACATTCTTGACTACTATCCCTGTAATTATGTAAATGTGTTATCAGTTGGGGCCAGTGCGTCAAATGATAGACCAGCCAATTTCAGTAACTATGGTCATAACGTTAATGTATTTGCCCCCGGTGCAAGCATATTGTCTACAACATTGAACAACGGATTTACTCGTGCTGACGGTACATCATTTTCAGCACCTATTGTAGCCGGACTCGCCTCTCTTGTGAAGTCAATTCACCCCGAATGGTCACCGATGCAAATCGCTCGTCAAATTCGTAGCACGTCAGATAATATTCTTTCTCTTCAAAATCCTGTACTCAGACCACTTTTCTATGGCAGAGCAAATGCCGAAAAAGCCATAAAGTACAATAATCCTGAATTCCCCGATTTAACTGTGCCGGGATTCTATTGCACTTCTTTCAAAGTTAATGGACAAGTTGGAGCTATCATCAATTATGCTCTATCCAAAGTTGTTTTGAATGTCACGAATTTTCTGTCGCCGGCACAAAATACCAAAATCATACTATCACCCTATCGCGATTTCGTTGATATAAAGACAAATGAAATTGAAGCAGGCAATTTTGGCAATTTAGAAACAAAAGAAATTGAAGTTGAATTACAACTAAAAGCTAATACCCCATGGTACGATGGCTTTATTGAATTGCTGGTTACTTACCAAAGCGGTGATTATGTTGATTATCAACTCATTTCTATTCCGGTACGATTACAATCGGCAAGCAAATACACAGTGACTCAAACATTTAGTCCCTCTAATTTCATTACTTGGTATGGAGCACATACTCCAAGCAAAAACATCTTTTGGGCAGTTGGAAATGTACCCGGGCAAGGTAGCGTATTTTATAAAGTTGGCGGACAAACTCGATTTAACTTATTTACAAGCGAACCCGCTTATTGCGTGTATGCTTTTAATGAAAATTTAGCATTTTTCGGAAGCGGGCCAACAAACGGAGCAGCAAAAATTTGGCGTACCACAGATGGAGGAGTGGGTTGGGCTTCGGTACCCGTGAACACCATTACACCTTTTGTTAACTCAGTACATTTTTATGACAACGATAATGGTATCTTTCTCGGTGACCCTGCATCTAACCTATGGGGTATTGCGGCAACCAACAACGGAGGTTCTGATTGGACAAGACTAACCAGTATACCGCCACCTTTGAGCAATGAAACAGGATATGTGGAATCAGTTGCTTATTATGCTAACTCAATTTGGTTTGGTACATCATCGGGGAGAGTGTTCCGTTCAACTGACAGAGGTCAAATCTGGGAGCTTTCTGATTTACACTTGGGAGGTTCTATCTCAAAAATGGATTTCTTAAACAATAACATCGGTTTTGTTGTTTATCAGGAAGTACCAAACGGAACAGCGGGGGACCAATATTTAGCCACTACTAATGACGGTGGCAAGACATGGACAAAGCGTGTATTCAATTTCACCGCTAATCAGATTTTGCCAATTTCGGTTTATGCGATCCGCGATGCCGACTTATTCGCAATTACCTCTGTAAACGGCTCGGTCTTCATCTCAGGCGATATGGGACTCACATTTAAGCCACAGTTAACAAGACAATCAACAAGTTTGAACGTCGGAACGGGCTTTTCACAAGGTTCTCAAGTAAGATTATGGAGTGCGGGGCGCGTTTCAGTCGGATTTCTTGATTTCGAAGTTACACCTATAAATATTCGAAAAGAGATTACTGTGGTTAACGAAACACCGGTAAACTTCGGGCGCCTTGATACAAATCAAAACCTAATTAAACGAATTGACTTCCGAAATGACGGCAATGTACGACTTACGTTCGAATCATTCGACATAATACCCGGACTGAATGTTTCCCCCGATGAGTTCAGAATTATCTTCAATCGTCCTACTGAACTTATACCGGGCGAATCCGCAGGTCTTACGGTTCGTTTTCAACCCAAAGTATATGGTTCGAGAAGTGCCGTATTAATAGTGAAATCGGATTCGGAGCCTGCCGAATTAACTGTTGAATTAGTCGGAGAAGGAACCGACGATATTTCATCTGTTTATGAAGATGCTTCCAATTTGATTTATATCAGTCCTAATCCAGCAGGTGAGTTGATTCAAATAATACACAATATCCCTGGTATAAGTGAATTGAAAATTTTTGACCTTTCGGGTAAGGAAATGTTGAATTATTCTTATCCGGGCGATACTTTGCGTTATGAAATCAATATAACGGAATTACCCGTAGGTGCCTATTACATAGTCATTACAAACAAGAATGGACAAAAGTATTCTAAGCAATTTATAAAAAATTAACTATTGATAGTACTATCGCCGGAGTCATTATTTCGTAAATAATAGCATTTATAATGAATCTAAAATCGTAATACACTCCGGCAATGTAAAAAAAATAATTTTGTAGTTAAATTATAATTTGTTAGTTTCGTCATTATCGAAAAAACCAAGGAAGATTATTGATTTTTTCTACAGATTTAGTTTGATGTATGAGGATGGTGTAACAAATCGAGAGTTCGATTGTTATTATATTATTTAGCAAACTAATTATGGGAAAAATCATGATAGATAAATTTAGAAATATTATTTTCTTACTACTTGGTTGTTTAACCACAGTAGTTCTTCATTCGCAAACCGTCATATTAGATGGCAATAGTGCTTATGTAAAATACATTCCGAAGTTGACTACTCAAAAAATTATAACTTCGTCCGCCGGAGATGTATTTCTATATCCTGACTATCATTCAACAGTAGTGAATTCTCTACAAGAAGGTGAGCCGTTTGTGCAATACCTACCTGTAAATTTCATTGTTCCCGGTCCTGATTTATTCTCAGCCGAACTTATCAAATACTATTATACCGAAGTCAATGCTTATCGCATTATCCCGTTTGATTACGAAATGATGTCACAACAAAACTTTTCTGATATAGAACTATCAGAACGCTATTTCGAATATAGTTTCCCCGAAAGATTTTTCGAGATGAATTATTTAGGTATTTCTACTGACCACCATTTAGCTCAATTGAGAGTTTATCCCTACAAAATTGAAAACGGTAGTCTTTTTATGCTTGACTCTATTGAAATTAAAGTTAATTTTAGACCATATTATGAGCAACAAGGTGCGCCGATTCTCAACACTGTCACTACAGCTGTCAACCTTGAACAGGCAAGATTTTGGGGGATTAGCACTAAATCTCAAACAAAAGACATACCTAACTTACTTGAAAACGATATCATCCGTGACCTAAGGGAAGTTTCATCGGGAAATTGGCTCAAAATCAGTCTGAATGAAGAGGGAATATACAGAATAGATGCTTCACAACTGAGTTCTTCGGGTGCGAATATTGCATCAATTAATCCCGCAACTATTAAACTCTTTGGTAAAGGCGGACGTGAACTTTCTGAGCTTGTAAGCGATGCCCTAAATAATGACTTAGACGAACAAGCTATTTACGTTTTCACGAAGCCCGACGGCACACTTGATTATATTGTATTCTATGGCGCTCCTACGGTCGGTTTCGAGAAATTCGGAAGCAGGATTCGGCATTTTAAAAATAATTATACAAACGAAACACATTATTTGCTCACATGGGGGGGGAGAAACGGGAAAAGAGCAATATTTGCAAATGATGTTAACAAGGAAATAATTAACCGACCCACAAATTATGTACACAGAGTATTGTTTGACGAAGATTTATTAAGTCCGTATGTTCCTCCTGCAGGACGGATTTGGTTTGGTCGAACTTTCTTCTCAAATCCGTTCAATCCGATAATGCTCCACAACCTTGATAGGACAGGAACAATTTTTTATAGATTAGGATTGGCACACAACTCTGATTCCGGGGGAAATTTCAATATTTTCGAAGGTAGCGAGCAAATTGGTACGTTAAATTTAAGACCAATATCAAGATATATTTTTGCAATCAGAGGTTTTGGTGAATACACGCTACCTGCAAATAAAATCGGCAACGACAACCGAAGCATGATAAACCTAAAATATAATAATCCAAATTTAAGTAGCTCCATAGCATATTTTGATTTTTTCGAGATCCACTATCCCCGCAGTTTTTATGCAATTGACAATGAATTATCCTTTCTTGCTGATACAAATCTAAACGGAGTAACTGAATTTACGATTAATGGATTTTCAGGTCAAACAATTTTCGGATTTGAAGTATCAAATCCTGCTAATCCCCAAGCAATTAAAAATACTGCCGTTACAGGTGGTATGTTTAAATTTGTTCAAGAACTCGAAAGAGGAGACTATAAAAAATACTATATTTCCGCGAAAGTCAAAAGCCCCAAAATATTACCTACCGAACTTGCTAACTTACGCGGTAATAAATACAATGCCGATGTAATTGTTCTTACGCATCCCGATTTATTGGCATCAGCCAATGAATTCAAGGATTATCGCGAAAGCACATCAAATTTAAAAATTCAGATAGTGTTAACAAATCATGTTTACAACGAGTTTTCATGTGGGGCACCTGATGTGGCGGCTCTTCGAGATTATGTTGCATACGCTTGGCATAATTGGGATGTAAAACCACGTTACCTCGTATTGTGGGGGGATGGACATTACGATATGAAAAATTTAGCTACTTCAAAAACAAACCATATTCCTGCACACCAGTCCTTTGTGTATTATCTCGAAAGTTTCGACGAGATCCACAGCGCTTGGTCCTCGGACGATTTTTACGGATTGATTGTTGGTAATGATGATCTATTAGACATCAGTATTGGCAGAATTACAATAGAAAGTAATGAAGAAGGTAGAACTTTTTTAAATAAATTAAAGCATTACGAGAATAATTCATCTTTAGACCAGTGGCGTACAAATATAATTTTACTTGCCGATGATGGTCCAACACAAGGTAAAGCCTACGAAGGTACATTACACACAGGGCAGTCGGAAGTTTTGGCAAACGATGTAATTAATATTTACGGTAAAGACATGCAGTATGATAAATTGTATCTTGTCGAATACCCTACAGAAAATATTCCCAACGGTCGTCTAAAACCCAAAGTAAATCAGGACTTACTCAGCAAAGTTAACACTACGGGTGGATTATTATTGAATTGGGTTGGTCACGGTAATCCGCGGATTTGGGCACATGAGCAAATATTGGAACGAGATGTTACCATACCGCAAATGACCAATTATGATAAATTGTTTTTCTTGATTGCTGCTACTTGTGATTTCGGTCGATTTGATAATCCCGAAACAAGATCCGGAGCGGAGGAAATGGTTTTGAGTAGAAGAGGAGCTGCAATTGCATCATTCTCGGCTACCCGAATCGTGTATTCGCAATTTAACGCTGAGCTAGCATATCAGTTATACAGACTCATGTTAAGCCGAAATTCAGATAATAATGAGTATTATCCCTTAGGAGATATTATTCGATTACTGAAGCAGGATTTCACGGGCGTTAATGACAAAAAATATTTTTTACTTGGCGACCCGACGATGAAATTGCTTTTACCCGAAAACCGAGTACATATTGATATTATAAACGGCATAAATTTAAATGAAACAGCTAATGAAACTATCGAAATTCCTGCTCTGTCAGAAGTCACGATACAAGGTCGTATAACATATCCCGATGGCATTACTCCCAAACATGATTTCAACGGAACAATTCTGATAACACTAAGAGACGGCGACATCGAATATCGAATCACGGAATATTTCTTGGGTATTCCGCGGGACCAATTCTATTTCCGGAAACTCGGTCCTGCCTTGAATCGCAGTTCATATGTTGTTGAAAACGGCATGTTTACAGCAAATTTTATTATTCCAAAAGACATCAGCTTTAGTCCGAATCGAGGCAGACTTTTTGTTTATGCCTATTCCAATGATGGACAATTTGCGAAAGGTTCATACCATAATCTAAGAATCGATGGATATGACGCTACGAGCATCGAAGACCGAGATGGTCCGAAAATTGATTTATATTTAGATTCGAGGAATTTCATTGCAGGCGATATTGTGACATCAAAACCGAAATTGATTGTTGATTTATTTGACGACTCCGGTATAAACACCACAGGATTGGGTATCGGTCATAAAATAGAGGCATGGATTGACAATTCTCCAATTTCGATAGATTTAACAAATAGATTTACTACATCTTTAGTTGATTCGCGTAGTGGAGCTGCCGAAACTTTTCTTTTCGGTTTAACACCCGGAAGACACACTGTCAGAGTCAGAGCTTGGGATGTTTTCAATAACTTCTCTGTGGCTGAAACCTATTTCTTTATATCGTCCGCCGGAGACGGTTCGCTTGCAAACATCAAATACAATTATCCCAATCCGTTCTCTGATGACACCAAATTCATAATGAATCACAACATGCCGCCTCCATTTGAAGCTCGATTAAAAGTTTTTTCTACCGATGGTGTACTCGTTCGTGACATTAAAACGTCTGTAAATACGTATCATACATCTGAAATTACTTGGGATGGGAAAGATAATTTAGGCAATGCGGTTTCACAAGGTGTGTACATAATTCAGATTGAAATACCAACTGAAAATGGCGATTGGACTATTGTATTATCCAAAGCCGTAAAATTAAATTAGATAATAAAATATTAGAAATATGAATAAAGTTTTTGGAGGTTTAATCTCATGAAATCATCATTGAAAATGGCTTTGATGGCTGTGTTTATTTTGACAACTACTGTACCCATAGAAGTTTTCTCGCAAGCAGGTGGTTCGGCAGTACCTTTCTTACTTATATCGCCTGATGCCCGTTCAAGTGGACGCGGAGAAACAGGTACAGCTATCGCCGACGATATCAATGCCATTTACTGGAACCCCGCAGGTTTGGGCTTCTTGGACTATTTCGATAACTACGATCAAAGCTTCGGCGTCCACGAAGATATTCCTTTCAGACAAGTTGCTCTTTCTTTTTCGCCTTGGTTGCCGCAATTCAATGCAGATTTATTCTATAGCTACGGCACAATTGGCCAATACTTCGAAGACCTCGACGGTACAGTTGCTTTCAATTTCATCTTTATGAATCTCGGTGAGTTTACGCGTACAGCATTTAACGGCGATGTTTTAGGCAAATTTATTTCGAATGAATTTTCTTTTGGTATATCATACGGTACTATTGTCGCCCCCGATTTGGGTGTAGGTTTCCAATTGCGGTATATACATTCCAATCTAACCCCTACATCTATTCAGACAGGGGGCGAAGCCGGTACGGGGATAAGTGCATCATTCGATTTAGGTGTACTTTGGAAACCACAGAATATAGAATTCCTCGGTATCGGCGATAGACTATCGCTTGGAATAAATCTCAAGAATGTTGGGCCTAAAATCACATATATTCGTGAATCCGACCCAATCCCGACCACATTAAGACTTGGAACTGCCTACAAAGCTTACAGTGATGATTTTAACGAATTAACTCTTGCATTCGATATGGCAAAAATGCTTGTCAAAAGAGATAGCCTTGGTTCTGATGCGCTTCCAAAGTCACTCGTTTCAGGATGGGATAACCCGGGTGCTGAATGGGCATTTGGTGCAGAATACTGGTACCAAAAAGTTGTAGCTTTCCGACTTGGTTACTTCCTCGAACCCGCCGCTCAAGGCAATCGTAAATATTGGAACTTTGGAGCCGGTGTTCGTTATGATATTTTTAAACTTGATTTCAGCTTTATTAATACAATTGAGGAAAATCACCCTCTCGCCAATACAATGCGATTCTCTATGCTTGTTGACTGGCGCTGATAAGGAATAATAGCAGATTTTTTCCTGCAATTTTGGTATGTCTTTGGCTTCTGATATCAAATTCAATCAGCCAAATTCTCCTTTTGGAAATATAGCTTCGGAAATAGGAAGAATCTCAATTTGCCGTTTTCATTTGTTATTTTAGCCCACGTATCAATTTCGAAATCTATACAAACAACCCCACAAGTAGGCACATTATCAAAATATTCTCCCGTGAAATAACTTGATAATGAAGTTATGTCAGGGTTGTGACCGAACAGTAATGCTATATTGTGATTATCATCGAAAGTAGATAAGATTTTTTTAACATAAGCCATACCTTTCTCATATACACCTAAATCAAATTTGATGTTTTTGCTATCATAATCTAATTGTTGTGCAAAATACAATGCAGTACTTTTAGCTCTGACAGCAGGGGAGGACAATATAAAATCGGGGACTATTCCCTTTGATCTAATGACTTCTGCCATAAATGGTGCATCGCGATTACCCCTTTTATTCAAAGGTCGCTCAAAATCACTCCAATCGGGATTATCCCAACTTGATTTTGCATGTCTTACTAGTACAATGGTTTTCATAATTAATTTTTTAAGTTAAATAATTCATCTTCTACTTTGATAGCCGTAAGCACAGCATTTGCTTTGGCTGAATCACGCTTCATCAAATATGCTTGATAAAGATTATCGGCGATTCGAGTTCTAATCTGGTGACGCATAGAACTGTCGTTAACCTGAAACCATGCTTTTTGCTCAAAATATATTGCCAATCCGTTGATTACAAGAGTCGGATTAGTGATTGTATCTCCGACAATCTTATCCAATCTTTTTTGAAGTAATTTATAAATATATTCAGAATGGTCACTCGGTTGTGTTTCAGCACTATCCTCCCTTGATTTTGCAAATGTTGCGTCAATTTGGGAACTTAAATATAATACTGTAGCAGGGTCGCTAAAATCATAAACTTTATATTCAAGCGGAAATGGTGGTCTGATTTTAATTTCAATATCATCAGGTCTGTTGCCAAATCCATTAGCTCTGAGATTCCTAATAAATTCATGAATTTTTGACGCACTTAAATTAGTTTCGGCTAACGCTATTGCTCCTCTGATTATTACCTCACCCGGTAAACCACTGATTCTATCAAAATTATTCAAAATCATTTGTTTCATGAATTGCGCTTGATTGTAAACTCTCTGAAAATCGTCTCCGCCTAAAGCTTGTCGAGAGCGTAACACTCTCAGGGTTGATTTCGGATTCTCGTGTCCAAACCATTCTATAAATCCCATAGCTTGCGAAAATCCGAATTCTACCCAAAAATGAATCTTATCTAAGCCGGCAATCGACGCTAATTCGCTCAGATAGTAATCCCTGCCTTTTGCGCCGCGTACATTAGATAATTTATTGAATCCCGTTGTGTCATCATATCCCGCATCAGCATAGGTATCTCGAGGAATTGAAAAAATCTCGATTTTACCATTATCAATTAAAATTGAGATAACGTGATTTGCATCTGCATGCTTATAGCGTTCTCCAAGTCTTGAGTCAACCCCGGTTACGGCAATGTTAATTCTTCGTCCGGCGTAAACCTTTTTAACGTATTTGCCCGCATCAACATCGAATTCAATTTCTAGTTTATAGCCGGGGTCATAGCTTAAATTAATAATTTTAATGTTTGAATCTATTTCGGGTATGATTGATTTGATAAAAGCTGTGTCTAATATTTTGAGCGTATCCGTGATGGCGTCGCTCGAATCAAATGTTAATTTTGAATAAATTGAACGCAGGTCGCTTGCTTTTGCAAATTTATCACCAAACGTCAGATAAAACATAAGGGATAGGCTACCGACTGTTGCTACAATTAGAAACAATGCAAGCAAAAGCATCCATTTTATTTTGATTTTTTTACCCAATTCAATAGTTACTATTGCAAAAAATTTACAAACTTTGCAAATTATTAACAAATTTAGCTTCAAATATAATCAATTTTATTTTTTTAGCTTTATTTACAAATTTTGGTAATAAATTTGCATTCATTTTTCTAAGCGATTGTTAATCTTTGCAACAATGAGGATCATTTATGGGGAAAAATAAAAAAAACCATAAAAACACTCGAATGGATCAAAGTATCTATGAAAAAGAACTTGAAAGACTTCAACTCGAGTTAGTGAAATTACAATATTGGATTAAAAAAGAAGGATTGAAAGTTTGTATCTTATTCGAAGGGCGTGATGCTGCTGGAAAAGGCGGAATAATAAAAAGAATTCATGAACCGCTTAATCCGCGTGGTGCAAAAATAGTTGCTTTACCAAAACCTACCGAAAGAGAGCAAACTCAATGGTATTTCCAACGCTATATAGAACATCTTCCCGCAGGAGGTGAAATAGTAATATTCGACAGAAGCTGGTATAATCGGGCAGGCGTGGAGCATGTAATGAGATTTTGCTCAAAGGAAGAATATGATGAATTCATTAGGTCATGCCCCGAATTCGAAAAAATGCTCGTCAGGTCCGGTATCATTTTACTAAAATATTGGATTACTGTCGATGAAGACGAGCAGGAGAAACGCTTTCGCGAACGAGCGACCGATCCCTCGAAGAGATGGAAACTTTCCGAGATTGATATAGCTTCCTGGGGTAAGTGGGAAGCTTATTCTCGTGCGAAAGACATAATGATTCGTATGACCGACATACCTGAGTCACCTTGGTACAATGTTGATTGTAATGATAAACGCCGCGGTAAACTGAATTGTATCGTTCACCTGCTTGGTCAAATTCCATATCGAGATGTTACTCCGCCTTCTTTGGAATTGCCGGCAAGAACAATTGATAACACTTATGTCCGTCCGCCAAAGCAAGAAATTAGATATGTCCCGGAGATATATTAACGAAAAAAAGGGGCTTACGCCCCTTATTTGTAGCGGGACTAGGATTCGAACCTAGAACCTTCGGGTTATGAGCCCGACGAGCTACCATTGCTCTATCCCGCGATGTTTGAACTACAAAAATAGTATTTTTTTGTGAATTTACCAAATCTTATTTAATAGTTTGTTAACAATTAATCCGATGACTACATTTACCGAAGAACAAAACTCGGCATTTAACTATAAAATGCATATTTCCGTAAATGCTAACGCAGGTTCGGGTAAAACTCAAGTACTTACCGAAAGGTATTTGAGAATTATTCTGAAAGAATTTGCATCAGACAACAAAAATATACATTCCGTCGTAGCAATCACTTTCACCCGACTTGCCGCTCAGGAAATGAAGACTCGTATCATTAAAAGAATAGAAAATTTAATAAATGATTTTAATGATGAAATCAAAGAATATTACCAAACTGAATTAAATTCTCTCAAAAGCATTCGCGAAAAAATCAGTGCTGCACCGATTCTGACAATACACAGCTTTTGCAATATATTGCTCCGAGAATTTCCTATAGAAGCCGGCATATCGCCAAATTATACCGAGCTTGACGAATACGATAGCTACATACTTAAGCAAAATATTATTGATGAAGTCATAGAGGATGTTTATTTCGATATAAGCAGCCATAAACGCTCTTACGAATTTATTTCAAAATATGGTGTCAATCCAACTAAGGAATACCTTAAATCTTTGACCGACTCTAAAGAAAAATTTAATGAGATATTCTCAATTTACTGCCAAGAATCAGAGTTGCTTTGTAACCAAGTTGACGACTTCTTCCTAAACCTTTTGTATGATTACTTCGGTAAACTCAAATTATTCAGGGGATCACCAGGCTTAGAACAAGTCAAACCGGAAGATGATGCTGTTATCATCAGCATTATAAACCAACTCGAAGAGCAAAAATTAGGGATTGATGATTTTATAAATTTTTTCCAATTAATTGATAAATTCAAGATTTCACGAAAAAACTTTACGAATGCATTTGATAGTTACGTGTCGAATAATTTTCCAAAGTTTGCTCGACATAAAATCAAAGACTTAATTAGAGATGTTCTTCCAAATCGAAAGTATCAGAATCAATATTTTGAGGACGTCAAAGTACTTGTTAATTTAGGAAAATCTGTTCTTGATAAAATGCTCGAATATCAGCATGATGAATCAAAATATGATTTTGACGATTCGATGATATTGACCCTCGAAATGCTTGAGCGAAATGATTTTGACGTCAGGAGTAAGATTGCTTCGCGAATTAAATATTTGATGGTTGACGAATTTCAAGATACCAATGAACTACAGTACAGAATAATTCGAAACATTATTTCCGCTCTGAACGAAAATTCCGATAAAAATTCTATATCAGACAATAACCTATTCATTGTTGGTGACCCTAAACAAAGCATATATGGCTTTCGCTCGGCAGATGTAAAAGTCTTCGGTAAAGCAACTGATAATATCGTTGAATTCAATAAATCAGCTACGAATGAACCTTCAGGCGATATTAATCTTTCAGTTACCTTTAGATTACGTCCGATACTTATCGCGTTTATCAACACTATTTTTGGTAAACTAATGAGTTGCGAACGTGACTCAGAATACGATGTTAATTATTCTCCCTTCATTTGCGGCAGAATGATAGATGAAATGCACGAACATTTAACAAATACTGACTTCCTCGATGAACGCTTTGGTTCAATACACTATTTATTCGCTCTTAAAGAGAATGAAAATGAACTAAATGAAATTGAGAATCAACTTACATCAAAGGAAGACCGATTAATCATCAATTTCATAACCAAAGTAGCAAACGGCGAGATTAATTTAACGGTAAAAGGCGATGACGGCACAGAAAGAACTCCAAATTTAGCTGATATTGCCATACTTTGCAGGAAAAAGAAGAGCATCACAAAATTAGCCCAAAGTTTCAATCAGGCACAAATTCCTTATATCATTACATCTGGTCAAGGTTTTTACGAAACTGAAGAAGTTTTGGATATCATAACTTTTCTTGCATTTATTAATAATCAGGCCGACGATTTGCTATTAGCTTCATTATTGAGGTCACCCATGTTTGGACTTCCTGATTCAACCATTTTAAGAATTTCGAGAGTTTCCAGAGAGCAAAATCTTTTCAAAAAACTCTTAATTGCATCTGAATCAGAAGAATTTTCAGAAAAATTTAAAATTCATCGTGCTGTTAACATCTTAAATTCATTTTTGCAAAGTACCATTGAAGTGCCAATTCCACGATTAATTAATAGGATAGTTGCTGAAACTGCATATTTGGGGGTTTGGCACAACAAGCAACTTTACAACAAAGTGAAAGCAAATTTAAACCAACTTGTAAGCTTTGCCGTAAATTTTGAAAAGAAAGGTTTCAATGGCTTATATGATTTCATAGTACAATTTGAATTACTGTCACAAATATCTCGCGAAAAAGAAGCATCGTTCAATACTGATGCAGAAGCAGTCAAGTTAATGACATGTCATGCATCAAAGGGTCTGGAATTTCCAATTGTCATAATTTATGAGATGAACTCACAAACAGGCGGAAATAACACAATCCAAATCAATAAAGACTATGGAATCAGCATACCATTCAAAGCAGTAACGGATGAAAACACCACTATTCCTTACAAGATAGATGTGCCGCCTCGCAAATATGTATCTATCATGAATAATTATGCTGAATATGCCGAATCCAAAAGACTTTTGTATGTAGCAACAACTCGTGCCAAAGACCACTTAGTTTTATCAGGTTTATTTAAACTTAATAATGACAAAAGCTTTTCAGCAAAAGGATTTGCCGAACTTTTTCAAATTACTGACGAAGCATTTACACCGGCTGAATTATTACGCATGCACGAGAGCGGTGCGCCGCTTGTCAAGAAAATTTTTTCTGCCGAGCAAAGAGTATATCACAACGGACAAACCAGTCCCACACCTGTAAAATTTGACTACGAAGTCAATTTCAGGTTTGAATCAGATGTTCCTCTTAACCAGTCATTAATTTATCAGAAAAAAAATGAGGCAATAAGCAAAGAGCTTATGCTTGAGCATTTAATACCCGATGATGAACAAATTGTGTTTATCTCCGCTTCTAAATATGCACTATTCAAAAAGTCACCACAATCATATATAGATAAATACATACTTGGTTTAGAGGAAGACCCCGAAACTCTTGAATTGCCTGATACAAATTTTATTGACGAGAGAAACGACACTCCGGGAAACATTGTTGGGTTAGTTCTACACCATGTTTTTGAACATTTGCATAATTGGCTCAATGAACAAGGGGTAAATAGAGATAAACTATATGAACAATGCAATGAATCAGCCCGAAAATTTTATATCAAAAACAGCTATATCATCAATGAAATCTTCGAGCAAATGATTTCAGTTACAATGCAAGATATATTCAAAAACAATTTGAATAAAATCTTGCATGCAAAACGCGAATTAGTCCTCAATATGCCATATAGAGCAGGATTTTTGACAGGTGTTGTTGATTTGCTTATTGTCAATGAAAATGGCGAAATTGAAATTTGGGATTGGAAGTCTAATTTGGTAAACGATGATGAGATTGATGAACTAATATCAAGTTATATGCCTCAACTTGATTTCTACTCCTACTTGATTTCTCGCCTCTATCCCGATACTCAATCAATAACATGTCGTCTTATTTTCACAAATCTTTCCATGAAAAACGATCCAAAATGGCACTACGCTCATAAAATAAAAAGACAAGAGATAGAAAGTATCTTGGAATCAATAGAAATGGAGTTTGACGAAATTTTATTACTTTAATATTTATAATTTTTGCAAAATCAAAACTTCGGAGAAACAATGCCAACTCGAATCGAAAAAGACTCTATGGGCGAAATTGAGGTACCGTCAAATGTATATTGGGGTGCTCAATCAGCTCGCTCTCTAATTCATTTCAATATTGGATTAGAAAAAATGCCTCGTGAAATTATTCGTGCAATGGGTATATTGAAAAAAGCCGCCGCACACACAAATAATGAACTCGGCATTTTAAGCGATGAAAAGTTAGCTCTTATAACCCAAGCTGCCGATGAAGTAATCTCGGGAGAACTTGATGCTCATTTCCCTCTCTCAATTTGGCAAACCGGCTCGGGCACTCAGTCCAATATGAACACCAATGAAGTTATAGCTAACAGAGCTATCGAAATTGCAGGTGGCGAGATGGGGAGCAAAAAGCCGATTCACCCGAACGATGACGTTAATAAATCTCAAAGTTCAAATGATACATTCCCAACGGCAATGCACATAGCTGCTGCTGAGATTATTCATGAAAAATTACTTCCTGCAGTAAAATTGCTTAGAGACACTCTATCTGAAAAAGCTGAGGAATTTGCTGATATAATAAAAGTTGGCAGGACTCATCTCATGGACGCAGTTCCACTTACACTTGGGCAGGAATTTTCCGGATATGTAAAGCAACTTGATAATGCTCTTATTCGTATAAATTCCGTTTTACCCGGGTTGTACGAACTTGCACTTGGCGGTACGGCAGTTGGCACAGGGCTGAACGCACATCCAGATTTTGCAGTGAAATCAGCCTCAAAAATTGCAATTATTACGGGATTGCCTTTCGTGACCGCCCCTAATAAATTTGAAGCTTTAGCCGCGCATGACGCACTTGTCTTCGCACATGGTGCATTAAAAACACTTGCGGCTTCACTCATGAAGATAGCTAACGACATTCGCTGGCTTGCTTCGGGTCCACGTTGCGGTCTCGGTGAATTGACAATTCCCGAAAATGAACCCGGCTCATCAATCATGCCCGGCAAAGTCAACCCAACTCAGTCAGAAGCCATGACAATGGTTGTTGCGCAGGTTATGGGCAATGATGCAACCATCAATTTTGCTGGTACCCAAGGTAATTTCGAACTCAATGTATTCAAACCTGTGATAATATATAATTTCCTGCAAAGTGCCCGGCTGCTCGCTGATACTTGCATAATGTTCAGTGACCACTGCGCAGTTGGCATTCAACCAAACAAAAATCAAATTAAATATTTTGTTGATAATACTTTAATGTTGGTTACTGCTCTCAATCCGCATATTGGCTATGATAATGCTGCAAAAATTGCTAAACACGCTCATAAAAACGGAACGACTCTCAAGCAATCCGCTGTAGAGTTGGGGATATTGTCAGCCGATGAATTTGATAAATTGATAAACCCCGCAGACATGTTAGGCCCAAATATTAAATAATTTGATGAAATACTTATAACTTCCCAACATGAGCACTGATATTTATGCAAGTTTTCAAAAACATATCGCTCAAAGATTATAACACTCTTGCAATAGATTCAATTGCAAGAGAATTTTTTATTATCGAAGCTGCTGATGAATTGCGAGAACTTCACAATAGCGGATTTTTCAGGGATTCTTATGTCAAAATTTTAGGTGAGGGTTCAAACATTTTGATTAAAGATGCCATTGTTGAATCACCAATTTTAAAAATAAGCAACAAAGGCATCACTTGGAAGGAGATTCATGGGGAAGTATTTGTTACGGCTCAAGCAGGGGAGAACTGGCACAACTTTCTCGAGTTTTGTCTCGATAAAGGTTTTCATGGTCTTGAGAATCTCGCATTAATTCCCGGGACAGTTGGTGCAGCACCAATTCAGAACATAGGCGCTTATGGTGTTGAACAATCAGAATGTTTCAATTCTTTAGAAGCATTTTCACTTGAAACAGGTGAGTTCCAAATATATGATTTTGAACATTGTCACTTTGGCTATCGTGACTCTTTTTTTAAGAAATATATGGGTAAATTCATCATTACATCGGTAACATATCGCCTTAACACAGTATTCAATCCAGTCATAAAATATACAGATATTGTCAAAACTTTTGAAAATGTTGAATCCGAAGCGATAATGCCAAGAGCGTTATTTGACACCATTTGCAGTATTCGCAGAAATAAACTTCCATATCCCGACAAATTGCCAAATGCCGGAAGTTTTTTCAAAAATCCCCAAATTTCTTATCGACATTATAATAATCTATTGGAAAAATACCCTGATTTGAGTGGCTTTCAAACTTCAGACGGAATTAAACTACACGCAGGAAAATTGATAGATTTGGTTGGGCTCAAGGGATTTAGGAATCCCAAAAACACTGATGCCGCAGTTTCGGATAAACACGCTTTGGTGCTTGTGAATTTTGGTAATTCGAGCGGTGAAGATATTCTTGAATTATCCGAGATTATTCGTAGCAAGGTATTGGCAATATTCGATATTCATTTAGAGCGGGAAGTCAATTTACTGTAAAAATGTCTCTATTTAATGAGTTAGTCAATATCAAATTAAGAAAAACGGGCATCCATAGTCTGAGTTCTATCAAATATCCCCCAACAAAGCATACTAAGAAATAGGGCAAAGAAAACAGTAAACTATAAATCGCTATATTTGTTTGCATTTGAGAATTGAGCCTTGAAATCAACAAAAAACAAACTCCTACAAGAAATGTCAAACCAGCATAATTATATATACTGAATAGATTTGATACTACCGTTACTTCTTGAATGGTGGATTGTTCGAAACCAAGTATGAGTCTTAGTAGAAAATAAGTAATCAACCAAACGCATATACTTATTATTAAATCTCGTTGAGTATTTCTATCATGAAATTTTCCACTTGCGATTATTATCGCACCGTGTACAGCTAATATCAATGCGGAGGATTCGCGATTAGTAGTAGCGATAATCAGTATGATTAAATAGGTAAAAAAGGAATGGTTATTAGCTTTCTTTAAATGTCGAATCAAAAAATTAACAGCAAGTATGTGCAAAAAATAAGATATGTTGTCGTATGGTACCACTACGAATTGCGTGATAGCTAATAATGAGTTATAAATCAAGATTTCATTGACTGGGTGTGAGTTATCGCGACTATCATTAGTTTTAGAAATGAAATACAATAAACCTATTGATGAAAGCACCGTAAAAATAGTATTAAGCATGAAGTATGACATATATACATGCGATTCAGCTTCGAAAGTATTTGTTATTACGTGGATTTTTTGGACGGTGTCAAAATCAGCCCTAAAATCTCTCAGCAATTCAAACAAAAATATCATTAAGTATTTGCTCAAAATACGATACTTGTATATGCCTGATTCATACTGCTCGATATAGCCTGCTTCCGTGAAGCTTCCACTTGTATATGCAGTTGTAAAATAAAAACTGATAATTATTTGAAAAATCAACGGTATGACAATACATAAAGTCGCAAAAATCAGAATTTTTCTGATTATGTGCATCTTCATGGTAACACAACAAATTTGTTTTTTCGTGTGAAAACTTCACGCCCGTCTGAGTTGGCTCCACTGACTTCATAAGTATAAATACCCGGTGGTACCAAATTACCTATTTTGTCTCTGCCATCCCATTCCACACCTCCATTGCCGTTATTTTCCTGCAAACTAATTATTTCAACTCCGTCTAAACTCATGATTTTCACAGTCGCGTAATTCGTAAGATTTGCAAAAAAGATTTTTGGCTCCTCGGATAACACAATTGGATGTGGAAATACGTAAGTATCTCTGAGGTCATCAGCCGATATAACAAAGCCCAAAGTATTGCCGGCGCCTTTTGTTATCGGTTTCCCTTCGGATGAAATTACATTGTAAGCACTGATTGTATAATCAAATCCTCGAGCACCTTTTTCACGCAAACTTTGACTAATGTTAAGGAGTACTTTGGTTGAGTCTGTTATACTCCTTTCTGCGTAAAGGACTTCACCGAAAGGTCTCATAACGTAATTATCCCTATTTGATGCAGTTCCGTTTTCGACTGGCTCTGAATACTCAAGCTCAAGTAATGTTGGGGCAAGGAATTGCAATTTAACGAGGAAAATTTCATCTGGTAGAACGCCTTCAGAGAATCTGAAATTTGCCGAATCCTTAGATACTAAGTTCCCGAATCTATCACGGAAACTGTTTATAACTAATTTATATTCTACATCAATTTCAAAATCTTCGGAGAATGTTATAATTACAGTTGAATCATATTGCGTAATTGAACTCGAACTCGTAGCGATGTAATTATTATTGTCATAAAGTAAAAATACACCCGCCGGGATATAATTATGAGGTAAAAATCCGCTAAATGCGACTTTCAGAGAATTACTTGCTACATTAATGATACTGATGAATTTTGCAGGAGCAACCGTAATTATACTCGTAATATCAGTAAAATCACTAAAGTTGTCCTTTAATTTTGAATTATAACTTCGCATGACGAATTCATATTCGCTGTTCGGTGTCATGTCATCAATTATTAGTTCATTACTGTCGGATTCAGCGATTAATATTGCGTCAATCCCGTTGTCAGTACGAACTAATTGATATATCAAGTACTCTTCGGCATCCGGCATCTTATCCCATGTGAGTTTTCCTCGGGTGTCAGTAACAGCCTCTCCGCGGAAATTAGTTGGTACTCGAGGTCCTGCAAAATCTTTCCTGTATTCGAAAAAGCGCATTGAATTGAAAGTGGAAAAACCCAATTCATTCATCCCGTTACCATCAATATCGGCAATGAGAGCAGAATTAGATAAGGTTGCGGGGTACCACCAAAATTTGTCAAAAGTCTTCGTTTTTTTATTGTATTTATAAACATACAAGTTCGGGAATGGCGAAAAGACAATTTCATCTCCGGGATCACCGTCCAAATCACCTGCTGCAACGCCGTTTCTATATCCGAATAATGTCCTGACGAAACCTTGTTTGACGCCATAAAAGTGTTCTTTCCAAATCTCTTTGTAATTATTAAATCCATCTGATTTTAATACTCTCGCTGTCCAAATATTTGACGGAGCTTCATTGTTGGAGAATAAAACTTCGGATTCGGCAAACATGTGTATTATTTCTTTAACACCGTCACCCTCAATGTCTGCCGAGGTCAAAAACTGATTTGAATTGGAACGTTTCGAGGAATCTGCCCATTCAAGGGTGAATTTACCGTCTCTATACTCATAAATCATGACGTTGCTATTCGTGTTCACTATACACAGTTCAGTGTTGCCGTCACCGTCTAAATCACCAATTGCCGAACCACGTGTTATCGGAACATTAAATAAATTATTCGGTAATTCGGCTGTGGTTTTTACTCTGTATTCGCCATTAGCGTATTCGTATGCGATATAGTGTCTGTTCTGAACTTCATATCTATAGCCGATTAGATTAGCTTTACCGGTACCGTCTAAATCAAATATTTGTTCACCCCAAAGTGTTGTTCCGGGCTGATTTCTGAAAATTTGTTTTGCAAACGGGCTGTCTCCTCGAAAGTTACCTTGCTCGGCGACAGAATTGAATTGCGCAGTGGCAAAGATTTCAGGTATTCCATCACCATTTGAATCACCCATACCAACGGGGATCCATGCCGCTGCGGATGTATCACGTAATTTCAATTCACCGTTCTGATATTGATATACCTTTGTGGTGCCGATATTCAAACTTGACAAATCATTTACTACAAATACCGGCTTACCGTCGCCATATAAATCATGATAATTGTTATTGATATAAGCACGATGAATTGCGTACGGTTTGGGGTCAAAATTCGATGTTGTCCATACATCATTTTCAATCTCGAATGAAAATCTATGACTTACTAAATCTCCACCGTTAGTCATGACAGTTGCTATTCCCGCATATTTCAGCCCGGGACGGACATCTGTTATTTCTACGATATGGAATTGGCTTTTGTGACGCGATTGTTTTAGAAAATGATAATCTTCATCGACCTCAGACTTATATTTTACAGTCATTGTCCCTTTTTTATTGGTCTTAGCGGCCATTAATATGATTCTTTTATCATTTGAAAATGCATGTACGATATTGAAATATTCAAACCTTGCTGAATCTGCTTCATTACTAATATTTATAGTTATTCTTCGCTCGATAGTTTTTTTATTTTTTAATGTCACTTCCAGTGAGATGATATATTTTCCGCTTGTTAATTCGGAAATATCAACTGTTCCTAACTTGGCGTTAATCACTTGATTTTGATAAACATCGCTTTCTAACCAACTTTCGGGCAATACTCCTTTGCCGATTTTAAGTTTATAGCTATCAAATAATGGCGTGGCTACCGACCCCAAAATATCAATACTTGGAGTTCTTCTGACGAAGAATTCTGCTTCATTCAGTGGTTGCGAAATGCTGAAAACAGATGCTCCGGCATAATTTACTGCTTCGTAAGCATCTAATATTCCCGCTCCATAGAAAACATCCCATCCCTCTGCACCTGTATCTGTTGCGGTTGCTGTCAATATTCCATGAATCTCTTCAGGTTTGAGAGTGGGGTCGATTTCAAATAGCATTGCTACTACTGCGGAAACATGAGGTGCGGCTATTGATGTACCTGAAACCAAAGCGTATTTAGCACCTGTTACTGTTGTCATTACTTGCTCTCCGGGAGCAGTCAAATCAGTAAATGATCCGTAATTGCTTCTGCCGTATCTGCCTCCGCTCGAATTCGTTCCGCCAATATTAATTACCTCGGGATATATTGAAGGGTAATGTTCTCCGAACCAACCCGTATTCCCAGCTGATGTAATCATAACGCACCCAGCCGCATAAGCGAACTTTATTGCGTCGTACATAATTGGTGATTCATATCTTTCACCAAAACTAAAATTCAATACTTTTGCTCCATTCATAACTGCATAGACTATCGCTTTGGCTATATCATCGGCTTCGGCGTTTCCCGATATGTCAAATGCTTTTGATGTCAACACCTTTGCCCCCGGTGCTACTGATGCAATACCGATATTATTGTTTGTTGTGGCTGAAATCACGCCCGATACACTAGTTCCATGGTCACCTTCGTCCTCTGGAATAGGGTCGGGGTCACGATAATCACCAAAGTTGACCACGTCTTGGTCAACGAAATCAAATCCGATTACATCGTCAATAAATCCGTTACCATCATTGTCAATGCCGTCCAAATCTCCCGAAACGCCGTTTCTGATTTCTTTGGCGTTCCAAGCGTCAAACCTACCGTTACCGTTGATGTCTTCGGCTGTATTTATCCACAATCCGCCGATTAGGTCTGGATGCTCGAAATCAATTCCGGTGTCAATTACACCTACTATGACTCCCTTGCCTGTGGCTTTTTCCCATGCTTTTAATGCGTTTACCTGCTTCAAATTCCATTGTGTATCAAATAATGAGTCATTCGTGCGGTTGCTTCTATTAATTTTATATATGTGATTTGGTGTTATGTTGACAAATGATATATCGTTTTCAAACAATTTTTGAAGACTGTCAATCTCTAAATCTGATTTTATTTCGTAATAATTTCCAAGCATATCCAAACGTATAAGTGCATCACGGCTTAAAAACTGCGATGAGGATTTGTTTGTGCTAAGTGTGCTCTCTGAAAATACATTATGGACTTGAATATTCAATTCGTTTATGAAAGTCTTTTGCTTTAAATCGCCCATGTACTTGAGAATGTAGCTTTTATTAGCTTGGGAGTAAGCACTTATCGAGAAAAAAGACGAAATCAAATGTGCGGATAAAATTAATACTATACTTTTATTCAGTTGACTTAACATCATTACCTTTAAAATAATTGAGTGCCAATACATAGACGTAATGGCACTCAAATCTTATATTGAACTTTTAGAATTTATTGATTCTAAGTTTAGTATTTAAACTTTATTTACTGTATAATGTTTTACTAATCGTTATATTTTCGGCACAATCAAGTTCTTGTACGAATTCAATTGTTTTCAAGCCGGATTTACTGACGACTATTACATATTCACCCTTACAGATTTTTTCCCCAGTTGAAACTTTGCCCGACTTAGTCTCATACTGGTAAATAACTTTACCGTTTCGTCTCATTTGAATTTTTGCTCCATGTACCTCAGAACCATTTCCATCCAAAATTTCAAAGTTAATATTATTATCGCAGCACGGTTCCGTCGTTTTCTTGGGTTCTAATTTGAATTCACGAGCAACGGGTTTGTCGCAATTTTCAATGTAAACATAATCTTCTAGAACATTAAACTCACCATGAGCTATGCGGACCCAGTATTTGCGGAGGCATAATTTCTCGAAAACTACTTCGCCCGAACTGTTTGTTTTTAGCATGTTTGTATATTGATTGTCGGCTCTTGTGATTTTTACTTCGGCATTGGCAATTGGATTATTTGTTGATTTATCAGTAACGATAATCTGCAATTCTCCGCAGCAGTCGCCGCTTTGCTCTTTAGACAAAGTTTTAGTATAGCTGATGTTCTCTTTACAATCGAAAGATTGTTGAAACTCAATTGCTTTGTAGCCCTCTTTTTTAACCACAACGCCGTATTTTCCTTTACAAATCTCTTCAAATTTTACCTTACCATCGGCATTTGTTTTACCTTCCTTTACAACTTTTCCATTCAAATAAAGCAGTACGATTGCATCTTTGATGGGATTTTTATCATCATCTTGAATAATCAATTCTAACGAATTATCGCAGCAGTCGCCGCTTTGCTCTTTAGACAAAGTTTTAGTATAGCTGATGTTCTCTTTACAATCGAAAGATTGTTGAAACTCAATTGCTTTGTAGCCCTCTTTTTTAACCACAACGCCGTATTTTCCTTTACAAATCTCTTCAAATTTTACCTTACCATCGGCATTTGTTTTACCTTCCTTTACAACTTTTCCATTCAAATAAAGCAGTACGATTGCATCTTTGATGGGATTTTTATCATCATCTTGAACAATCAATTCTAACGAATTATCGCAGCAGTCGCCGCTTTGCTCTTTAACTAATACTTTTTCGTGAGAGACGACTTCTTCGCATTCGAATGTGACGGTATATTCAATAATTTTGAACCCCTGCTTCTTGATGGCAACACCGTATTTGCCTTTGCATAGTTCGCTGAAAGATACTTTTCCGTCATTATTAGTATATCCGTCGTGGACTAATTTACCATCACGATATAAAAGTACTTTTGTTTCGGCAATCGGTTTATTATCTTCATCCATTACCAATAAATTCAGAGTATTGTTACAACATTCTTCCGCTTCTTTTTTCTTTAATTTGATAGTCAAGTCTTTTGGGTCACAATTTTCCACGTAAAAATAATCCTCTTTGACTTGGTAACCTTCAAGAGCAACTCTCAGCCAATATTTACCTTTGCATAATTCCTCAAATTTCACACTACCATTGGCATTTGTATGCTTGATTTCAGAGAATTCATCGTTCTTGGTTATTTTAACTTCTACATTTTCTAATGGTTCATCGGATTCGTAATCAAGAACCGTGATATTTATAATGCCGCAACAACTGTCTTTTTCCATTAATTTGAAAACAACGGGACTTTTGCCTTTTTCAGCTTTGTGATTCTCATAAAATTCGGCAAAATTGCCTGTTTGTGTTGCAAAAATTTCGTGAGTAACACGATATCTAAGACCCTCCTTGTTGATTGGAATTGACTTCAACGTGAACATGCCTTTGTCGTTGGTGATATCTGAGGTAATTAGCTCTGTCTTGGCATCAAACAATTCAACTTTGGCATCTTTGACGGGCTTTTCCGCAGAATCAAAAACATATCCCGTAAAATCTTCTGTGGTTGCGGGGCTTGTCGAATTATCACTACATGATGATACGACAAAAATTGCTAATAATGATAGTAAAAAAGTATATCTTAAAGTTTTCATCTAAAACTCCCAAAAAAAGTGTAAATATTTGTTTCTTTATTAACACAATAATTGAAAAAAGATTACACATTATGAGTAAAAATTAATTTTACTCCTCAATAACTTCATAAATTTCTTCCAAAATAATCTCTTCAAGCATATCGTCGGTTACTTCCGGTCTGTTTGTAATAGCCATCAAATTGAGTTGCTCGGGATTTTCATATAACTCGGGATTAAAAAATGCTTTCAACAGTTTGGCTGCAATCGGTGCTGCTATAGCTCCTCCAAAACCCGCATTTTCGACAAACACACACATGGCGATTTGAGGGTCATTTTTAGGGGCGAAACAAACGAACCAAGCATGGTCTTTCCCCTGAGGATTCTGAGCAGTGCCGGTTTTTCCGCAAACTTCAACATCCGATATTCGTACTGATGCTGCTGTACCACCGGAGACATTGACGACATCAGACATACCATTTTTAATTACGTTTAAAATCCGCTCGTCGATAGGTATTTTTGTAGCATAATTCTCGAGTGGTTCGAGTTTGTTTGTTAAATTATTTCGAATATGTGTTACTACTCGTGGTCTGTAATAATATCCACCGTTAGCTATAGATGCTGTATAAGCTGCCATTTGCAATGGTGTTATCAAAATTTCACCTTGCCCGATGCCGTAATTTATCATGCGTCCCGTGAACGGAATTTTTCCGAACCGTTTCGTCAACCAATCTCGAGTCGGGATTAAACCAGATCTCTCATGCGGTAAATCAATACCTGTCTTGTAGCCAAAATTGAAGAGATTAGTATATTTTTCAAACAAATCAATTCCGAGTTTCATGCCCAATGTGTAAAAATACGTGTTGCAGGATGTTTGTATAGCTCTTCGGGCGTTTATATTACCGTGAGTTCCGTGACATTTCCAGAATCTACCACCGTAATTTAAGCCGCCGCTACAATGAATCGTAGTGTTTTCATCTATGATACCTTCCTGCAAAGCGGCGATTGCTATCAACATCTTCCATGTCGAACCCGGTGGATATTGCGATTGTATCGCCCGGTTGAGCATAGGCGATGCCGGGTCATTCATTAAACTGTTATAAAGACTTGCGGAAATTTTCCCGCTGAAATCTCTCGGGTCATAATCTGGTTTACTGACCATAGCCAGTACTGAACCATTGCCCGGGTCAAGTGCTACAATTGCTCCACGTCTATCTTTAAGGAGTTTTTCTGCATGTTCTTGCAGACGAATGTCAATACCTAAATATACATCAAAACCATTTTTAGAAGAAATATCGCTTCTTCCGTTATCGAAACTCGAAACTTTTTGACCGAATTTATTCACGGTAACAAACTGCAAACCCTCTCTACCACGCAGATCGTCGTCATAAGTTAGCTCTATTCCCGATTGACCAATTTGGTCTCCTTGATATAGGAACGGTGTTCTTGCCAATTGCTCTTTGGATATCTCACGAGTATATCCGAGTACATGAGCCATATTTCCTTCAAATTCATATAAACGTTTAGAGTCTATCATAATCTCAACACCAGACAAATGGTCGCTATACTCCTCTATCAATGAGACGATTCTAAAATCTGCATCGCGATGTATCTTGATAGGTACAAATTTGGAGAATCCTTTGTTGGCATCTAATAATTTAATTATTTCAAGAGAATCAATGCCCAAAATTGAGCATAATAATGGAATTGCATTACGATGAAAGTCATTAGGCGTTAGTATTACCGAAAAAGAGGGCTCATTATGGACAAGCATATTACCATTTCTGTCAAATACATTTCCTCGGAAAGGTTCAATTCTTACTGTTTTAATGGCTTGAGCTTCACTGTCAGAACGATATTTGTGACCTTCAACGACTTGTAGTTGAGCAAGTCGTCCGACAAACACAAGGAATACAAAAACAACGATTATTTTGAGGATTCTTCCTTTTTTCTGAACTCCCGGCGATGTACTATCGCCAAATCTAATATCAATTGCCATTTTTGGAGATAATGTTAGAGTTTATTAAATTTTCCAATATACAAATAAACGAAATTACCATCGCAGTTACAAATAAACCGTCCCGATAGAAGAAAATTGGACCTGTGGAGTTTGCCAATAGTAAAGTTAGAAACAAGCCTATCGCGGAAAATGAAACGGATTTATGTATGTCGCTTCTTGCCTTTGGTATCAAATTAATGGCTTTGAAAAGATAAAAAAGAAGAAAACTAAAATAAAATAGCGATAAAGGTATTCCTATTCGAAAAATAATATGAAGATATCCATTGTGAACAACAGAGGTATGTAGAGTTTTCAAAGTAATTGGGTCATAAAAATGAAATTTCTTTGCTAATCCATAACCACCAAGAGGATTTTCCAAAATTTTTTGATTAATTAGTTCCCATTCGACTAATCTGGCGTAAAGCGACATATCCTTAGTTAGTTTTCCAGCCGAAAAAAGTCGTTTTTTTACAACCTCATATAGTATTGTTACATTGTCTTTAAGAAAAATAAATGAAACGATGCTCATAAAGCTAATTATAAATGACATATATACTGCCATTCTTATCTTCTTTTGCATGGGAATGATAATAAAAAATACAATAGTTGATAAGATTAGAATTAACCAGAATGTTCGTGAAAAAGTAGTAATCAGAAAAAAGATTGATGAAGCAGCGAATATTAAAGAAAAAATCTTCAATTTTATATCGTTCGTCATAATCAAAAAAATTAAACCCACCACAGATGATGCAGTATATAAGGTCTGATTTGCATTCATTGTATGTGCCATCTCATATGCGTAAACTATCCTGACTGTAATACGTATGTAATAATCATATAATTGATAAATCCCTACACATAATATCACAAATGCGGCAAACAACAGATACTGTTGAAAATCTTTTTCAGTTTTTATTATATCGCGAATCGGAAAATAAAGTAACATTATGAACATTATTGTATATTCACGTATCCACATTTCTGGTGCTGTATCATTTAAAATTGCTATAAATAGATTAAAAGGTAACAACAAAAAAAATGTCAATAAAAGCCAATCACCTTTGTTCCTTACAACTTTTTCTTTCTTAACAAACAATTTGTAGGCAAACCACAAAATAACGCTGCCAATCAAATAAACACCTAACATTAAATCCACCACAGTAACACCATCACTTGCTGTATGAAAAAATATACCGGCAAATACATTAAGTAAATACAGCCATGCTTTTGGTTTTTTAATAACTAAGTAAGCTAATGGGAATGCTAACAAGATGGGTATCAGAAAAATGCTGAGTTCAAAATATACCAGCAATAATGTTACTCCTAAGAACAGTACTGATAACAATAATATCAAATAGTGATTTGATTTACTGCCAAATATATTGGTATATTGCAGGGATACCGACATATTCTAATCGAGTTGTTTCAAATGCTTTTTTAAATTGCCGAAACTATTTACCAAAACGAGTGTAAAAATAGCCAAAATAAATCCCCCAAAAGTAGCTCCTGCAACAATGGACATTCTTTTTGGTTTCTCCTTTCTATCAGCTGGGATAGCCTCATCTAAAACTAACAGCTTTTTTACTTTTTTGATTTCATCAAGTCGGGCTCTTTCTATCATTGGTAACAAAAATACCTTAACTTTAGAATATGTTTCAAACTCAGTGAACAGACGCATAAATTCAATACCTTCTTCTGCTGCACTTTCAATAGTAAAATTACCCGCAAATCCCGGTTTATTCGTTATTTCGGCAACTTTGCTTTTAGTTTGGTCTTTTATTGTTTTAATTGATTGGGTTATATGGTCAAATTCACCTAAGTATGATTTGTAGTATTCATATGCGATTTCGTTTTTAATCTCCTCAGCTTTTAAGTCCGATAATGCCTTGCTGATTGAAGCCGCTTGGTCTGTGGGAGAGAAAATTAAAGTCCTTCTTGAGAACTTTTCTAAAGTATCTGCAATGAATCTAATTGTTGAGTCAATATTCTTTATTTGCTTATTCATGTACTCCAAATTGAAAGCCGCTTCCTCATTAAATAATCTAGTAGCCAAATCATTTGTTATTTCACCGATTCTGTTTGCCATTTTTGCGGCTCTATGAGGGTCTTCATCAAGAACGCTTACTGTATAATTACCTTCTTTTTCGTAAGTAATATCCACATTTTTAGATAATCTTTTTCTTATTTTGGACATCATCGTATCAGGGATATCGTAAACTTTTGCAAGTTCAAATTCTCGAATAATGCTGTCCAATACAGTCCGACTTTGCAAAACAACAATTAATGAATAGCCTTCTCCGGTTTGCCCTGAAAGTTTAGTTAAGCCAAAGTCTCGCAAGGTAGAAGATATCGTCCCCATTGCATTGCCCATCATGTTTTCATTAGACTGCGGAGGCACTAAATTTGCTGTTGACATATATTGATTTGGTATCAGTAAAGATATTCCTACAGAAGAAATCGAAACAGTAAAAGTAAAAATGATGATATACCATTTATGCTTTAGAAGAAATGCTAAAAACTTAACCGTAGAGAACTCGTCTTTATATGGACTAATATCATTTGACATAATTTTCGATTTTGTTGTTGATACAAACCTCTAAAATATACTATTTGTCACTTATTTTAAAGGACTTTTAATAATCGGTGGTTTTCTGTAGTCCCTATCGCTACTTCGTATTTCAATGTCTTCAAACAATAAATCTCCCGATACTATCGAGACTCCGAGATATTGGTCCCCGCCACTTATAAACGGAGATATTACTGCCGGTGCCAAATGATTATGAACGTAGTAGTTATTGCCAACTAACAGAATGTCTTTAAATGACTGAACGGTTGCTCCCACCAAATCACCACCGCGAATGAGTTCTCTTTTACCATCCGGAAATACTTTATATGCTTCAACTATGGTGATTGAATTTTGGCTCATTGATGGTTGATATACTCCATATGCTATCCTGAATAATCCGGTAAACAAAATATTTTGGTTTAACAACTTTGTAATCACTACTCCGTATGGTAATTCGCGTGCTTTACATAATTCCATCATGCGGTTAATCAGCGAATCAGTAGTGACTTTGTGGGTCGCCTCAGATTTCAAAATTAAATTTGAAAGCATTGCCGAGCCACCTCGTTTGTGACCATTTGATTGTTTAACTCTGCGGGTCGGTATCCGTTCGGATAAAAGATTTTTCAAATATCCCTTCTCAACAAGATTTACTACCTGTGATTTTAATCCGTCGCCATCGAATTCAAATGAACCAATGAGAGGTGTGTTGTGGAGTTTCGGGATTGTCGGGTCAGCTTGAATACTTAGGAATTCAGGTAAAACTCTTCCACCGATTTTATTCTGAAAAGATCCGAATCTGTCATTAAATGCAGTTCCGCCTTCAGCTAATGGGGCCCTTTGCGTAACGAAATTTGGTGCAAAAACCTGAGCAATCAATTCCCATGCTGCTTGTCCAGAAAACAACACAGGACCAGAATAAGAATCATCTAATGAAGTTATTTTGGTTAAATCATCTAATACTTTTGCTGTATTTTTGACAGCACTGATTAGTGAGTCCTCTTCGGGGAAATCATTCGGAGATTTTACTAAGGATGTATAAAAATTTGTCAGATGCATTCCGTCGGGAGCTTGTGCAAAGGCGACTACCTCCAGTCCAGCATATATATCATTTCTTACGTATTCTGTCCCTTCACTGTTTACGTAAAAGATCTTTTCCGGTAAATATTCAATTCCTACTGTAGAATTAATTATGTTCGAATATTCTCTGAAGATGCTGGATAATTTTTTGGACAAATTTTCAAATTTAACTTTATCAAAATTGGGTATTTCAATATATGAAGCATTCTTCGTCGGTGGAACTTCAATAAAATCTGGAATTGTATCGCGGCGCATTAAATTCTTTAGGATTGCTTCCTTTTTTGAGTAAAGTTCTGCGGCTTGCTTGTATGCGGCATCAGTAGCAAGCCAAAGCTCGCGTCTTAATGTCGCATAATCTAATTCAACCGGTATTTGCCGATTGCGGAAATTTTCTTCGTCGTCACTACTTCCGAAAAAGCTTAATCCTACATCAAAAAAATTTGTGTTGTCGAATTGATAGCTGCCGACTCTAACTCCGACGTTTAAAAGCGCATATCGAATATAATTAGATTCTGATAGCAAGCCGTAATCGGATTTGATATTATAAACATCTCTTATCCTTAACGTGTATTCGATGTAGTATGGCTCTCGGACAGATTCAAGCCTTAGTTTATTCATCGAGCGGTTCAACTCATCTCGTAAAGCTTCGAGAATTCGAGTGTCCTTGTCGTGCTTGTTAATAATTGCAAACGAATTAATAATATTTACAGCAAAAACCATCAATATTAATATGTTTCTGAGCATTAATTTTTCCGTATTTGTTAATTAGCTTTGGTTGATAAAACAGGGGATTCCAAAATCGGCGGTTTTGCTTGAGACTTCTGTTTTTTTTGAACTTCTATCGTGCTTACAAGCAAGCTCGGAGAGCATGCAGATACAGGGACGCCACCTGATTCCGCACCACAAATACCATTGAAAATGCTCATGTCATCTGCGGTCGCCAATATGTTAGAAAATGTAGTAAGTGGTGTGCCGATTAAATCTACTCCGCGTACAAGCTCATCGGGTCTGCCGTCTGCATAAACTTTATATACTACAAGTGGCGTAACGTTGAATGCGTTCGGTATTGTTCTCGCCGTAAATGTAAATCCACCCGATACTTCACCGAACAATAAACCATACTCTTTGTCTTGCTTTTTGATTTCTTCCCGCAACATTTCTCGCAACTTTGCTTGCGATACAGTTTTTGTCGAAGCTACAATCATGTTAGATTGTCTTGAAACAACCTGGAAACCTTGCTGTCTCCTTCCGTGGCCATTCGAGTTTGCGAAACCCTCAATCGGCGAACGCGACATCAAAAAGTTACTGAAAACACCGTTTGCAACAGTTACAACTCTTTCGCCTTTTATTCCTTCGTCATCAAATTTGTAATATCCTGAGAGAGGTACACCGTTTAGTACATTTTTTGTAGGGTCGAATGTTACACTTATGAAATCTGGAAGAATCTTTCTGCCAACTGAACGCTTAAAAGTTTGGCTCGAATTGGGATCCTTTTCACGATGACCTTCAACACGGTGCCCGAATATTTCATGGAAAAAGACACCTGCGGCTTCTCCCGTCAAAATTGCTGGACCGGTAAAAGTTTCTGCCATTGGCGCATTGCGTAGTTCATTCAGCAAACGCATCATCTCATCAATATCAGCTAAAATTTGATTTCTACTTGGCAGTTCATCGGCAGTGAAAGCAAAATAGCTCCGATATAAAGGCAATGTCATACCGTCGTCAGCTTTTGTATAGGCATTTACAAAAATTCTGGCAGATGTCTCCGACCAATTTAATTTGCTGCCTTCGGTATTTACAAAATACTTATGCTTTATTTCAGTATTTAATCTTACAGATGAGCCGTAAATATATGGATGACTGCTAAATGCTGAGGATAATTCCCTAATTACGTTAGCCCATTTTGCGGTATCTAATTCAAATGACTGTTTCGGCCCCGAGTAAATTATAGGTTTTTCTCTCGAAAAATCAGCCGATGTATCCTCTTCGGCAACTTTTACCGCTTTATTGGTAATAGCTTTCTCGTATCTTTCGCTTGCGGCTTTGTATCTTCGATCGGTTGCGAACCATATCATTTTTCTAAGAGCTTCTTCGTCACTTTCTAGCGGCAGTGAAACTAAACCTCCGCCGCTACCGAAATTGAGCGGATTTCCGCGAATTATATGTGTATTGTCGAATTGATAATCACCCACGCGTAAATCTATATCTAAAACTCTCGTACGGTTTCGAGCATTAGTCAATATTTTGCCGAAAACCGCTACTATTGTATGATTATCAACATCAGTCACATTATATGAAATGAAGTAAGGAGGAAATTCCTGGTACTTCAGTTCATTCATGCTTCTTACTAATTCTGTTTGCATAGCTTTGAATAGGGTGTCATCGGCATAACTTACATTAGCTGCCATGCTCATAAAAGCTATTAATGAAAGAATTTTCTTCATTTTGAAATCCAAATTATTTAATTTAATTTTGTTCATTTTTTGTTACTCGCTGAACGAACATTTCTGTTATTGCCATCAGTAATGCAAGTATTAAGAATAGCTGCCAAAGTTCAGTTCCTATTCTTGCTTTATATAGTCCTTCGCTTAAATTATCAATATCATCAATTATCGATAAACGATTCTCGGCAAATCTTGCTGATACTTTCTCTTTGATTTTATTGACTTCAGCGCCGCCTATTTCAGATTCGGTGCTATTATGATTGACGGATAATTGTGTAATAAAGTTACCTTTCTCATCAAAAATCTGATATAAACCCTTTAGGGTTAAATTATCCAGTGATACAAAACTCCCCGATGGCAGAATTACTGCTTCTCTGAAAAATTCATTATCCTGAGGGTCAATAATTCTGAACCTGCTTGTACCTATAAACCGCTTAGGAATGATTATGTTGACAGGCTCTCCGATTGACGCTTCAATGGCTTTATCCGATGATGATGTCAGAAGTATGGTTGCACGATGAATTAATGGGGGAAATATCCCGACATATGGGAAATCGCTCCATTGAGTATTTGGTGTAACCGAAAAATAAAAAAGTTTCCCATCGCCCAATTCATTTTCTACGAGAAATACCCCATCAGTAGATTTTATTATAGTTCTACCACCGTCAACTTTTACGGAGCGATATATTTTAGGTGATTCTATCGAGCGTGATAAGTCTTCGTCGCGTTTGAATACATTTTCGAAGATAGGGTGCTCGGTCTCAACGATGGTGAATTTGCCGGGTGCATTACTTTCGAACCTTATTTCATTTGCTGAGCCAAGTCCCAATTTATTTGTAAAGTAACTCATATCAGCTATTTCCGCGGTATTTACAGGGAAAATAATAGCAGTACCGCCATTCTCAATATATTGAACCGTTCTATCCAGATTATTTCGTAAATAATCACCTCCCGCTAATATAACTAAATCATAAGATGGTAGGTTCTGCGATGCATATAGTTGAGGTGCTACAACAGTCAAATTAATTTCATTGTTTGCATCGGACGCTTTTATGACATTTTCAATAAAAAATACGTCAGATTGCTCGCCGGACAACAAAATTCTTGGTGATTCAGGGATGTTAAAACCGAAATAATATGAATTGTCAAAATCCAAGGCGTCATTTTCGGTAACAACAACACCTTTAACAGGTCCTCGCGACTGCGGGGGTGCGGCTATTGTGGCGTTAATCGAACTGTTTGCAGGGATATCAATTGCACGTTGAGCAACTCTTTGCTCGTTAAATAACATGCTGATTACGGCTCCTTTTATATCAGAGTTTGAACTGTTTCGTATAACGGCTTCTATTTCAATGGGGCGATTGGGAATGAAAATACTACTCAAAACATTTAGCGAGTCAATACTTAGATTATTTAATGAGACCTTAGAATTCGTGCCGATTGGTACCAAAAAAGCATTTATTGCAGGGTCTTTGATTTTTATTGAATCATATTCCGGGGTTTCAAATACATTTGATTGAAAATCCGAAATAATAAAAATCTCTTTGTTAAGATTTTTTGCGTCGTCCATGATGATTTGAGCGAACTTCAAGCTATTATTTAAGTTTGCAGGCATAGAGCTAATCTGCATTCCGGATAATGTAGATTCGATAAGTTCGCGGCTTGTGGCAAATCTGTTTAACAAATCGAATTGATTCCCGGTCATTTCTATAAGTGCTATCTCGTCACCTTCGTTCAAATTGTCGAGTATTTTACGGACGGAATTTTTGGCTTGATTTAATCTGTTTCCGAACTCATCGGAAACTTCCATACTGTAGGAATTATCCACGATTATAACTATGCTGGACTTGGCATAAGATTCAAAAAATGGAAATGAACCTTGTATCGTAGGCCTAGCAAAAGCTAAGACCACAAATACTATCAGTAAAGTTCTCAGAATAAGCAATAGAATCTGCTTTAACTTTAATTTTCGAATTTTTGTCTTTTGAAGCTCTTTGATAAATTTAAGAGTAGAGAACTCAACGGTTTTAAGCTTTCTCAGGTTGAGCAGATGCAATAATACTGGGATCCCGGCGGCTACAAGTCCGATTAGTATTAAAGGATTTAAAAAATTCATCTATTCTTTTGTGTTCGTTCTATCATTAATTTCTAATAGACGAATTATTTAGCTGAAATTATAAAATGGATATAGATATACATGACTAAATTATTGTTCGTTCGTAGACACGGTACCTTTTATAAATTTTACCGTTCATTGACATTGTTAGTCCTTTGTTCATCATGTCATTGTCTTCCAAAATCCACGATGCCTCTGCATCCGGCATATTTAATTGATTGGCTCGTTCGCCGGATTCGTAATATAATACTGCGTCTAAGCCATGTCTTTGATATTCCGGCAAAATACCCAAAACAATTATTCGTAAGCGATTGATTTGCTTTTTCTTTGTTAAAAGATGCCAAACGGCTCCGAGCATACCACCGTTCTTATTATGCTTGAATACTTGGTTCAAGTCCGGCAATGCCAAATGAAATCCAACTGGAACCCCATTTGATTCGATTATAAATACTAACTTAGGATTAGCCACGGGTTTTAAATCTGTAGCGAGAAAATCAAACTCCTCATCGGTCATCCTGACATAACCCCAGTTGGGTTCCCATGCTCTATTATAAATTTCCTTTAAAGTATTGATGTCTTCACGGAACTGAACTTTATCTTTAAAATTCACATCTCTGACATTTACTTTATAACGCTCTCTTATTAACCATTGTAACTTTTTAAGCTTCTCGGTAGCATAATCTTGATATCGCAGCTTGTATGCATATAAATCTTTAGCTTTTACGAAACCGGCTTTTTCTATCAATTCAGGGTAGTACCGCGGATTGTATGCCATCAGCACTTGTGGACTGTCATCGAAACCGTCTATTAATGTTCCGATTTCATCATTTACGGAAGGATTAAGTGGCCCTCTGATATGAGTCAAACCTCTTGATTTGAGCCATGCTGATGCTTCATTGAATAAAACGTTCGCTATCTCGACATCATCCACACATTCAAAAAAGCCGAAAAATCCAACCTTGTCTTTATGTATAATATTATGATTATCGTTTTTAATAGAGGCTATCCTACCGAGAATTTCACCATTACTTTCAACCATCAACATCTCGATTTCAGCATGTTTGAAAAATGGATTACGATTTGTACTCAACAACTTAATTCTATCTGCAATGATTGGTGGTACGAAATACGGGTCATTTTTATAGAAGTTCCATTGAGATTTGACAAATTTGACCAAACTTACTTTCGAGTCTACTCTTATGACATTCACATTCATGATTTAACGATTTATCTCTTTAAAAAATTATCTTCCGAAGAATGGTCTGCCATCAGTGATCCAACTTGGTGCGGGTTTGCTTAATACGTAATGGTCGAACCATTCTTTCATTTTTATTTGCCAATCAAGTCTGTTTTGATACTTACGTGGATGATGCATCTCTTTTGTATATTCTACCAATACGCAGGGTTTTTCTAATCGGCGTAATGCCAAATACAACTCCACACCTTGCGAGAAAGGTATTGCTTCATCCTCAGCGCCATGCAGTATAAGTAGTGGTGTGTTAATGTTTCGAGCCAAAAAAACGGGAGAATTATTCAAATAATTATCGAGCGAATCCCACAAGTTTCCTCCTATCCGGCTTTGAAACTTTTCATATTGGAACTGACGTGCCAGACCGGTTTCAGTACGGATTTGACTGTATGCACTTGTCATATTACCGACAGGCGCCCCCGCCGCAGCGGCTTTGAAAATATCTGTCTGAGTAACCACGAAAGCAGTTTGATAGCCCGCCCAAGAATGACCTTGCAGGCACAACCTATCCGGATCAGCAATTCCACGGTCGAGCAATACTTTTAACCCTGATAATATGGCATCTACTGCGTCATATCCTGGGCGCCCTGTTTTATAAACTACATCAGGCACAAATACTAAATAATCATCTGACAAATAGAGTTGGTAAATTGGTCGGTGATTAATACGTGGCTGATAGAATGTAAAAGTCCGATGTGAAAAACGCTCATAATAATAGACCAAAACAGGATACTTTTTCTTCGGGTTAAAGTTATCAGGTTTTATGATGTAACCGTCCAAAGAATCCCCCAGCGGTGTTACCCATCTTACTATTTCAGTCGTACCCCATTTCATTTCTCGCATTTCGGGGTTAATATCTGTAATTTTTATGGGGTTGGCAAACAAGACATTATCGGTAAACCACAAATCCGGAAATTCTTCAAAACTTTCCCGAGTATATATAAATTTGTTATTTTTAGACCTACCGATTAATTGAAATGTTTTGCCTTCTATAAGTCCACCACCGCTTTCCGTAAAAACGTTCAGTCCGCCGGCTATTTGCTCTTCGAAAAATAAAATGTTAGTGCACTTGAGAGAGTCTGAGTACACATGAACATAAAAGGTATCCTTAAGCATTATTACCTTCTTGTCACGCTCAACATTTGCATACCGGAACTGCAATTTATTTCTGCGCCCAACCGTAGCCGACATATTAATAAATGAGCCGGGGTCATTAGGAAAAAACTTATAAAAATCATATTTTTCGTTAATCAGCACATACATATCATTCTCAAACCAAGCCCCAATTCCATAACTTCCGGACTCAGCAGGAATATCGTTATCAACATCATAAAAAGGGATAGGTATATTTTGCGTCATATTACCCGTCGTGCCTTTTTGTGTGTCATAAACGTACCAATGCTTTTCCTGGAAGAACAGCACATATTTACCTTGTGGTGATAAATTTGCTCCTTCAGCTAACTTGGTAGCTATTTGCTTTTTTTGTCCCGTAGTCAAGTCAAATACGTATAAATCGTTATACCAACCATCATAGGTCATTAACTTGAGATAAGGTGTGTTGTCATATCCAATCGTAAATCTTGAATTATCCGAAGCAATGACATTATTGCATGTAGAATCAGCTAATTGGAAGAATCTCTTTGTACGTATATTATACATTGATGCGAAGGTGCGGTCTTTGTTTTTATTCCACCAATTGATTTGATTGGAACTTATCAGAGGGTCGTTCCAGTGCCAAATTACATCATCTGATTTTTCCAAAATTGTATCAATATTGTAGAAATTATCTTCCTTGAATGTAATCGTAGGAGCTTCGCTCGTGTCTTTTTCGCCGATAGGTTTTAATCCGAAAAATAAAATAGTTCCATCTTCTGTCCATTTTGTATCGTTTTTATAAGGTATAAACCAACCGCGGGGTGCTGTCTGTGGCGTTAAGGCAATTTGAGTTTGTGCGGCTCGAACTTCCTCCCAAATCATCAAAGTACCATCGTTCGGAACACCCTCCTTTGTCATTGTGGAAGATACATACCCGAGTGTACGCGAGTTTGGACTCCACGCAATTGCTGAATACAAAGTTTTCTCTACTTTATTTATGGCGAACTCCGGTGCAAATGCTTCCCAAAGTTTTCTTGCATAAAGTCCATCTCTTTCCCCGTCAGGCGATGAAATCGAATAAAATACATATCGGGATGCACTATCCAAAGCATATTCAAGCACATAGTCTATTCTAATTTCAGTCTGTGAAAATAAGTGCCTAATGACCAATTCGGAGCCAATGGGTTTCTTCTGCATTTTTTCGGCTTTTTCGTCATCTTTTCCGAATTTATGATACACAAGCCACTTCGAGTCTTCAGAAAAGACAAACTCTTTGACATCTTTTCTGCGGTCAATGTCGCCCGTAGTGGTTTTAACAATGACCAAACCCGATTTAGGTCTATCCTTGGGTGTCTTGGCATTTTCTACTTCAATTGAGGGCGGCGCCCAAGTGAAAGCGCAATAAACTCCGTCACGCGAAAATTTCGGACGCATTCCGCGTTCAATTTCATACTTTGTTGAATCATCGGTTGATATAATATATCCAACCCCATCACCTCTGTCCGGAATAGCACTATAAGCTACCCAATTGCCGTCATCACTAATTACGGCACCCTGTATAGAGCGGAATTTCATAGCATCAACTAGTGTAAACGGTCGTTTGGAATAAGATAATTGGGTTGATAATAAAATAACCAGCAAGTATAATGCAATTTTCTGCGAGATGTTAAATTTTGCCATATCAAAACCAAAAAATATATAATAAATCAAAATTCGTTACAAAACAAACTTTAAAGTAAGAGCAAATCAAAAGATTTCCAAATTTTAATAGATAATTCGTTTAAAAATTTTTGATAAAATAATTAGATTTTTTTATTACTTTTGTATTGTTATTGGATTGATAGTATTTGATACTGCGGAAACAGGTGCGATTCCTGTGCGGTTACGCCGCTGTAACGGAGGACGATGCAGCCATAGTCAACAGACAGTCACTGCTTTAAGCGGGAAGGCAGGTTGCAAAGGATGATTCCGAAGCCAGAAGACGGGTCCGATAATGCTCATTGAAGTGAATTTAAGCACAGCGTTTGCGTCAACAAACGTAATGAGAAATTGGTCTAAAGCTCCAAGTTGCCTGCCAATTCCTCATACAAAAGTTTTTATAATATTTCATAGGAGATACTATGCATAGAATATCTTACTTAATAACGAGTGCTATACTTTTCGTATTTGTCACTCTCCCTCTTGATGCTCAACAGTACTTACCCCATGACTCGCTGTATGTCGGTAACACTCCAGTCCACATCGTCAAATCGCCAAATGATGGTACGCTCCACGTATTTTGTGCCGGATTTGATGAGAATTACAACGGGCAATTTGATGAAGGCGACGAATATCCTTCATGGTGGGTTATCAATAAAACTGAGCAATTCGGCGAGTTTCTTTTTGAAACTGAAAAGAAGCTTAGCTTCGATAAATTTTTCAGATTTCCGTCAGGTGTGGAAGTTTTTCGTCCTGGATTCAATTGGCGAGATAATGTCATATATATTCCTTTCCAAGGTCATATCAGAGCGTATGACCTTATGAAATTTGAATTAATTGACGAAGAAGTAGCTCGTATTGATGCTACTTCAATTGACTTTGCAGGGGGTCACTTACTTATTACGGTTTCACCCGGCGCCAATGAAAAAGGTAGGTTAGACGTGCTCAATGTTAGTTCAGGGCAAATTTTACAAACTATACCTGCTGATATAAATGTGATGCAATGTGTATATTATCCTTCACCCAAAGGCATCTCGATTGCTTTACTTTCGAATGGCGAATATGGTGAATCAAACGGTAAAGTACAATACGGAGCCATTAACCATATGTCAGATTTTACTCTTGACTACGAAGTCATTGTAGGCTCAAATCCAAACCACATGATTTTCAAAAACGGAAAATTATACGTGTCGGTAAATGGGGACCACAAAGTTGTCGAAATAGACGTCGAGACTCATGAAATAAGAACTTTCTACCTTGGTACCGTTGCTTTTAATGGTCCAAGAGAATTATATGTTGATGGGAATTACCTTTATGTGGCAACATACACCGGCGATTTCCGCAAAATTAACCTTGAAACAGGTTGTATTGATATGATTGCAAGCTTTTCAGATTATAAAGCCGAAAGCATTTTGACTTATGACAATTATCTTATTGGACTTTATTCTTATGACGCTATGTATGGTGCTTCCAATACAGTTGTAGTTTTTGAATATACTGATGAAGATGTTTTTGAAGGTGCTTTGCGCTCCGTAGCAGTTGGTGCACGCCCGATTAGTTCTTACTTTGATGAAATCTCTTCACTATACCATGTGTTTTGTTTGGGACATGACACAGAACAACCCTCATGGTGGACTATTGATATGGAAGGTAAATCAACCCAAAGATTCAATTTTCCCGCAGATGAACTGAAATATCCTTTAAAACCCGCTTTTGATTGGCAAAACAGAACAATATACATTCCACACAGAAATAAAATTACATCGTATAATCTTGATGATTTTACAACTGACGACCCGAGCGTTGCTAATATTGATGCCGTAGCTCTTGACTTTGCGGGTAGCCATTTACTAGTTGCGACTCGTAAGGATGGTGCGGATTCAATCATTGTTTTAAATACTCAGTCAGGAGGTGTTCTCCAAAGAGTTTATGCAGGTATGCACGTAAGAGATTTAAAATACTACTCAATGCTTGTTGAGGATAATCCGCAGCCGGTAATCAGTTTGGCAATTCTTACAGATAAAGACGAAACAAGCGGTGAAACCCAATTACTTTACGGCCCCATAAAGCATATGAAAGATTTCACACTTGACTTTTCTGTTGACGCCGGTAGAGATGCAAGTCATTTGGTACATTCATTCTTGAATAACTCACTTTTCACGGTGTCCGAAACTGACCATGATTTATACCATATTTTACTTCATGATAATTCAGTTCAAGTGACACCAACAGGTACTTATGGTAATATTTATCCGAAAAAATTATTCAGTCTTTTTGATGTTTTGTTGCTACCTACTTATAACGGTGACATTCGCAGCTATTCTATAGATGAAGTATTTGGGCAGTTTTTCTTGGAGGATATTGTATTATTGCCATATAAAATTGAAGAAGTGCATATGGCTGCAATTAATATGATGCCCATTGCTGCTTTATTTACTACACCATATCATGCTGATGGCTCTATATCAAACGAGGTTTTGTTTTTGAACATGTCTGGTATGTCGGTTCATGAAAAATCTACAACGTCAAAGGATTTGATATATCCTAACCCGACAAGCGGCAACTTTACTATAGTGTTAAAAGACAATAAATATAATTTGTCGAATTTGAGAATAGATGTTTTCAATCAATTCGGACAATTCATATTCACTGAATTTTACTCCGTGAGCAATAATGTTATTAATATACAACTACCAGCTGACAAGATTCCAACAGGTGTGTATTATTTGACTATATCAGACGGAAACACCAGTAGAACACAAACGCTGAACGTGATTAAATAGGTTGAAGTATATGAACTGCATCGCAGCATCTCAAAACAAATTTGAGGAACTCATAGCCATCATGATTTTTGCGTCTATGCAGTTTGCATTTACAAATATATCTCTTTCCTTTAACGAAGCCGATAGTGCGTATTTTAGACTGCCGGAGCTAACAGTTACTGCCGGAAAAAAGCTTTCTATGCCAGAAATGAACTACACCGGCAATACAATTATTGATAAATCAAAAATTGAAGCTATAAACCCTATCACATGGGATGAACTCTTTCGCTTAAGTCCGACTGCTGTAATCAAGGACTACGGTGGTATGGTGGGCATGAAAACTATTTCTTTGCGGGGTAGTTTAGCGGCGCAAACTCTCATAACTCTTAACGGAACGAGAATTAACTCATCACAAAATGGAATAATTGACTTAACTTCATTGCCCATTGCCCTGCTAAGCGAAATTCAAATTGTTCGCGGCGGATTATCCGCAATCCACGGAAGCAGCGCTCTTGGTGGTGTAGTCAATATAATTACTGATAGAAAGTTATCGGGGGTAAAGTTGACTCCCAACATCGGAAGTTATGGAGACAAAGTTGTCAGCTTGGCGGGAGCATTAGTCGAAAATAATTACAATGTATCAACATTTTTTGAATATAAAGCATCGGACGGCAGTTATCCAATTAATGTTAGCCAATATGGCGATCGTTACACCTATAAGCGGGAAAATGCAGACTTCAAAATACTGTCATTTGGAGCAAATGCTCAATACTATGCTTCGACAAAAGATATATTTCACTTAAACTTTATATCCACATTTACTGAAAAAGGAGTTCCGGGTGCAGTTTTACAGGGCAATCTCGAATCCCTGACTGCACGAAGTAACGATATGTATTCATTATTGAAATTTGATTATTTCAAGGTAATGTCATCAAAATCATCTTTCAAAACATCTCTACATTATCGCTATAGCGAAAACCATTATGTTGATAAAGTTTACGTTCCGATTAATTATGCAGGGGATTCACATTTTTACTCGAATGATTTTAATGTTACAAATCATTTTGATTTCAGTCTTAAAGATTTTCATTTTCGTCTTTCAAACGAGCTATTTTACTCAATGTTAACGGGTGACATGCTTGATAAATCTCTTGGAGGAATAGTATCTCGCTACGGGGCTTCATTTTCTGTTTCGGCTGATACCCGTCAAATATTTGATAAATTTGATTTCTTCATCGCTTCTCGAATTGATTTTTTCAATAAGCACGAAAGTTCCGTTTCCCCCTATTTAGGGTTCAATTATTCAGTTTTCGAGGGCATACTTGAATTTCCGGCCAGCATATCCTACAATTTCCGCATACCTTCATTTAATGAGTTGTATTATCTGAACTACGGCAATTCAAATCTCAAGCCCGAGAAATCTATTTCATTCAATGTCGGAATGAATTTTTTGCCGGTTTCAAATCTTAGTGCCAAAGTGAATCTATTTATGATTCAAACCCAAGATTTGATTTTGTCTGTACCTAAAACACCGTTGTTGTGGAGTGCACAAAATGTAGGAATTGCCCAATCTTGCGGGTTTGAGTTTGAAGCCGGCGGTTCTTTTTGGGAAGATGAATTGAACTTATCAATAGCATATACACGTATGGATGTTAGAGATAAGGAATTAAACTCTCCCAATTACAACAAACTTCTGCCTTATTTTCCACAAGAGACTATAGGTATATTCATATTGTTCAAGCTATACGATTTCAATTTCATTCAGAAACTTAACTATAATTCTTTTACATATTCTCTCAGGAGCAATGACATCAATTCAGTGGTTGCCCCTTACTCAACATTTGATGTTGCTGTTTCAAAGGTATTCAAATTCGGAAGTTTTACTTTATATCCGCGATTTGATATTATCAATTTATTTGATGAAAGATTCGCAATTATCAAAAACTATCCAATGCCCGGAAGAATGTTTAGATTTTCGGTTAATGTGATTTACGGAGAAATGACAAAATGAGACTTGTCGTAATATTTCTGCTTTTTTCATTTTCGATTTATGCAAATGAATATCAACAAGGGTTTATAGATACTGTTTATAGCTTTACGCCCGGAAAATATATTGATAATCCTAATTACAACGATTATTATCCACAGAATATCTTCGGACCACCATCAATCAAAGCAACATTACAAGTACCGGCTTCTTCGATGGCAGATGTGTTGCCAATCGGATTTGAAGGTGAAATCATTGTCGGTTTCAAGGGCAAGGCACTCATGAATGGTCACGGATACGATTTTATTATATTCGAAAATCCATTCATTAATCCAATAAATAAAGGTATTTTTGCTGAACCAGGTATAGTCTCTGTCAGTCAAGACGGTATAAATTTTATTGAATTTCCATACGCTCCTAATACTTTGGAAGGCTTGGCAGGTTTAACTCCCGTGAATGGTAGCCGAGACCCTTTCGTTCATCCTGCTTGCGGTGGAGATGCTTTTGATTTGGAAATTCTGGGATTATCATTTGTTACACATATCAAAATTAAAGATACTACAAAAATTGTTTTATCTTTACACAAAGACAATAAATATTATAATCCTGAGCATATTCTTTCGGGTTTTGATTTAGATGCTGTATCGGCAAGATATTTAGTGGATATTTCAAGTGTGGGTGCCGGAAGTAATGAATCTAAATTACAAATTCGGCAATTTACAGATAATCTACAAATTGTTTCAAGTTGTAGTGACTGCAATTACCAGATTTCAATATATAATATTTGCGGGGTAGAAGTATTCGATGATTTTATTCGAACCAATCAATTTATCAACTTGAATAAATTTCCTAAAGGAACATATTTCTACAAAGCCCTTGATAGTTTCGGTAAAATTGTCCTAACGGATAAGTTCATAAAATGAAATTCCGTTTATTAAACATATCGATATTGATTGTATGCTTGGGCTGCATACGTACTCCAAACGAACCCGAGAGAATTTATGCAATCAACATCAAAATTGGCGATATCTTGATATTATGCGAGGGATTGCAAGGATATGACAATTCAGCAATTTCTTATATTAATTCTGCAACGGGGAAGTGCATAACCGAAGCATACAGCCATGTTAACAAGGGCATAAGATTAGGCGATACTGCTAACGACATGGTGCCGTTCAATGATACGCTTTACGTTTGTTCAACAATTGGAAATTTTATTGAGATTATTGATATCAAATCACTTAGAACTATACGTCGAATCGAACTATCTCCAAATTCTGCTCCAAGAAATTTAGTTGTTGACAGTAGTTTTATATATTGTACTTTACTCTACGAAAGCTCTCTTTTAGTCATAAATAAATTTACCAATGAACTAAAGCTCATCCCAACCGGACCTCAACCCGAGGGACTTGCTCTATTGCCGGAGAACATTGTCATTACGGCTAATTCGGCTTATGGCGATTTCAATGCTCATCATCTCTATGCAGGTACAATATCGATTATTGATTTGCAATATTATTCAGAAATCAAGAAAATTTACATAGGTCCAAATGTTTGTGAAGTTCTATTTAATCCAAAGAATAATAGAGTTTATGCCGTATATTACAATCTGCCATCAAAACCGAATTCATTAGGTGGAATTGTTGAACTATCGTATCCGGATTTTACAATATTAAGAAAATGGTACTGCCAACCATTTAGGGTGAATCTTTCATTTAATGGTGATTCTCTGTATTTCATATCACAAAAGCGAAGCGATTTGAAAAATACTGAAGCAGCAATATCATTTATTGATTTACAATCCGGGACGCATGGCGTTTACCAATTATTCAAGGAAAACGACATATATTATGCTTTAACTGTCTCACCATTCGATGGAAGTATCTGGGTCGGAAATGCTCTAAACCATCAAACTAACGGATATATTTTCAAAGTTAACCCCAATGGTCCTTCTGTTGAAATCAAATTCGATGTATCGCTAAATCCTAACAGGATTGTTTTTGTCAGGTGATTTGCGAACGATTACGAATTTGAAGCTTTTATATATCAAAAATATTGATATCACCAATAATACAACAGCCCAAAACCAGTGGGGTAGAAGTAAGTATTGAGCCATTACCTGAGTATCGGATAAATTTCTATTTCCGTCAACAATTGCTCCCTTTGAAAATAAATAATCTATACTCTGGTACATACTTGCAAATGCCTGTACGGCGAGGATTTGTAATGTTATAGACTTCAGAGTGTCTTTTCCTTTATAAGCAATAAATGTCATGACAACTGAAAAGAGCAATATCATTATGAAGCCGAAACCAAACCATGGACGAACCCACAAAATTGTTGAAAGTATAAGAAAAAAACTTAAAATATATAATACGATTACTGTGCTTCTCTTATTAGCAGATGCTACCAAAAAAAGAGAACCTGCTATTGTTGGTCCTATTGGTCCTGCCGCTGCAATGATGGCATTACCCAATCCCCCAAGAAATAATGATGTATAGCTAAATTGTGCATATCCCGAGCCGTCAGGAGCCAAATACAAAACTTTAAAATCCGCACCTAATAATACTGCGGTTAGCCCATGAGCAAGTTCGTGAAACCAAGTTCCGAGAATCGTAAACGGGTATAATATCATATTCCCGAATGGTACGTTCCAAAGTATGATAGTCAACAATCCGAACCCCATAACCATAAATAAGGGCGTATTTGTGTTAACGTTGCTGATTTCTTTATTTGTCATTTATAATTATTCCTTATTTTTATAAGTTTTGACGTATAAATATCATAAAATTTGTTAATGTTATCAATATGAATAGATTTGCCTTAAAATCGAATTATAAACCTGCGGGCGACCAGCCGAAAGCGATACATGAGTTAATTGAAGGATTAAATCGAGGAGACAAATACCAGACTTTATTGGGTGTGACGGGTTCAGGCAAGACATTCACAATGTCAAATGTTATTGAACAAGTTCAAAAGCCTACTTTGGTAATCTCACCAAACAAAACTTTAGCAGCACAGCTTTATGGAGAATTTAAAGCATTTTTCCCCGACAACGCCGTTGAATATTTTATTTCATATTACGATTACTATCAACCAGAAGCATACATTGCCAAATCCGACACATACATCGAGAAAGATTTTTCCATTAATGATGAAATTGATAGGCTGCGACTCAAAGCCACAAGTAATTTGGTTGAGGGCAGAAGAGATATAATTATAGTTGCATCCGTTAGTTGCATTTACAGCATCGGTAGGAAAGAAGATTTTGAGCAATTCATGTATGTTATAAGACGCGGAATGTTCGTGTCTCGCCAAAAAATGCTTTATAAATTATCCGAATTGCACTACGAACGTAATGATTATGACTTTCGGCGTGGAAATTTCAGGGTACGAGGCGATATTATTGATATTGTTCCTGCATATGAGGATAAATTCGCCTACAGAATTGAATTTTTTGGAGACGAAATTGATAGAATTTCAACTATTGATGTTAAGTCCGGTAAAGTAGTCGAAGAAAACGATGAAATTATTCTGCATCCCGCTAAGTTATTTGTCACCCCCGAAGATAGACTCACTATTGCAATGCAATATATCAGAGATGAATTACATGAAAGAACTAAGGAACTTCGCAATCAAGAAAAATACATCGAAGCTCAACGACTCGAACAACGTACTCTTTTCGACCTTGAAATGATGAAAGAGGTTGGTTACTGCTCGGGCATTGAAAATTATTCCATGCATCTCACAGGAAGAACTTTTGGAGAAAGACCGCATTGTATTTTCGATTTCTTTCCTGAAGATTATCTCCTGATAATTGACGAAAGTCACGTTTCAGTACCACAAATAAGAGGTATGTACAACGGTGACAGGTCCCGTAAAATAAGTTTAGTCGAACATGGTTTCCGACTCCCCTCAGCGTTGGAAAACAGACCACTTCGCTTTGATGAATTCGAATCACTAATTAATCAAGCAGTGTTCGTCAGTGCTACACCCGGCCATTATGAGCTTGAAAAGTGCGATGGCGTTTTCGTTGAACAAGTTATTAGACCAACAGGTTTGCTTGACCCTAAAATCTCGGTTCGCCCAATCAAAACTCAAATTGATGACCTGCTTGCTGAAATTAGAACACGAGTAGAAAAAAAGGAAAGAACTCTTGTGACGACACTAACAAAACGTATGGCTGAGGATTTAGCAGATTATTTGAAAAATTTAAACATCTATGTTGCCTATATTCATTCAGATGTTGATTCTCTTGAGCGAGTCGAGATTATTCGGAATTTAAGGCTTGGAACTTATGATGTCCTTGTAGGCGTGAATTTATTGAGGGAAGGGCTGGATTTGCCAGAAGTTTCATTAGTTGCAGTCTTGGATGCTGATAAAGAAGGATTTCTTAGGAGTGAAACCTCTTTGCTTCAGATAGCAGGGAGAACTGCTCGAAATGTCGATGGATTAGTGATCCTTTACGCCGATAAATTAACCAAATCTATCAATAATTTAATTGATGAAACTAATCGCAGAAGGCAATTACAAATCGAATATAATAATGCTAACGGTATTAATCCGACAACTATTTATAAATCACTCGAAGAGATTTTATCTTCAACATCTATTGCAGATATTCACCATCCGCAAGTGACTAAAGTACGCAAATTACTGCCTCAAGAAATCAAAATTGTCGCTGAACCCGTTGTGAAATATATGTCCGAAAAACAAAAACGAGAAATTCTCAGGCAAATGTTTGACGAGATGAAAATAGCCGCTAAAAATCTTGACTTTGAGCTTGCCGCTGAACTGAGAGATAAAATCAATTCGCTAAAGATAGAATGGAATTTAACCTCTAATTGAATCGGCTAATTTTGAGAATACATCTAACGACTTAGGATTGGCAATTGATGCCTTATTTTTGACTTCCAGACCCAAAAGTGTTTGAAGAACAGCTAATTCTACTTTTTTCCCATTTAGTGTTACGGGAACTTCATGTATCTGGAATATCATCTTTGGAACATGGCGTGGAGTTAAGCTCTTACGGATTTCGTTCCTTATATTCTCAATATGCCCATCGTTCAATTTGTCTTGATTTTTTAGTACAACAAATAAAATCACATCTTCATCTCCACTCCTAGGATATCCAACAACAATGGAATCGGCGACGTAGTCAATTGCCTCGACAATCCTGTATATTTCCGCTGTACCAATTCTTACACCACCCGGGTTAAGTGTTGCATCTGAACGCCCGTGTACAATTACTCCACCGTTCTTAGTAATTGTTATAAAATCTCCGTGTCTCCAAATGCCCGGATAAACATCAAAGTATGCTGATTCATACCTTTCGTCATCAGGGTCATTCCAAAAATAAATGGGCATGGAGGGGAAGGGGGCCGTACAAACGAGTTCCCCTTTCTGCTCGGTAACTGGTTCCCCGGTATCGTCCCATGATTCGACTTTCATACCTAAACCTCTGCATTGAATTTCTTCTGAATAAACAGGTAAATTAGGATTTCCCAGCATAAAACATGAAATAATATCGGTCCCACCCGATATTGACGATAACCGTAAGTCGCTTTTCACATTTCTGTAAACCCATTCAAAATTATCTTTTGATAAGGGGGAGCCTGTGGAAAGAATAACTTTTAAATCATATAAATTGTACTCCTCCTTTGGCTCAAGACCGGCTTTTTGGCATGTGGTCAGGAATTTCGGACTTGTGCCAAATACCGTGATGCCCTCGTCTTGAACTATTTTCCATAAAATACCCAAATCCGGATATGATGGACTTCCGTCGTATAAAACTACTGTTGCACCCACACTCAATGAACTAACGAGCCAGTTCCACATCATCCAACCGCAAGTGGTAAAATAGAATATCTTATCCATGTCGGTTAAATTTGTATGCAGAACAAGTTCTTTCATGTGCTGAAGTATTGTTCCGCCAGCACCATGAACGATACATTTGGGTACACCTGTTGTACCTGATGAGTACATGATATAAACAGGATGGTCGAAATCGCTCATTACAAAATCAATTTCATCGGCATCATTTGAAAGTAAGCTTTCCCATGAAATATAATCAATACCATTTAAATCGCTACTTATTTGGTTTATAATAATGAGATGTTCAATTTTGTTCAATTGATTAATTATTTCAACTAAATTGTCTTTCATTATAATTTCTTTGCCATTATAAGTGTAACCATCAACAGCAATGAGCACTTTCGGTTCAACTTGCGCAAATCTGTCAACTACACCGTTTACTCCGAAATCGGGTGATGTAGATGTCCAAATTGCACCTAAGGATGTCGTAGCAAGCATAGCTATTATCGCCTGTGGGTTATTGCTTATATATCCGGCAACTCTATCGCCTTGGGATACTCCTAATGCTTTCAAACCCGCGGCACACTTGATTGTCTGAAGGAATAATTCACTAAAAGTCATGTAAGTTGGCTTGCCAATTTCAGTATAATATGCGATTGCAAGCTCTTCATCCCTGAAACGAAGCAGATTCTCGGCGAAATTTAATTTTGCTCCTTTGAACCATTGATAATTCCTGATATCTTCAGTTTTGCTTCCTGTCTTGATTCTCGTTAAAATCTTCTGTGCAGGTCTATAATATATAATATCCATAAACTCTGAGATATCTTCCCAAAAGTTGGCTATGTAATTTATTGACCAATCATAAAGCTCATCATAGGAGGAAATCTTTAGTGAATACTTCAAGTTTATGAAATTTATAAATTGGGTCATGTTGGATTCACGTATCGCATCATCCGACGGCACCCATAATTGTGCTTGATTCATTGAGAGCCTTAATTGTGAAAATTATTCTGACGTGAGAGACTTGGGCGTATTGAGTTATATTAATAATTGGTTGTTTATATGCGTTGGATTGGTTTTGAGGGGATTTTTATTGTAACTTCTGTACCTTCACCAATGGCACTTTTCGCTTCGATTAAACCGTTATTCATATCCATGAACTCTTTGCACAAAATTAGTCCCAATCCGGTGCCTTTCTCTCTTGAAGTTCCAAATGTAGAATAATGTACATCTATTCGGAAAAGCTTTTTCATGTCTTCTTCGCTAATGCCAACACCTGTATCTTTAACTTTCAATTCCACATATTCAGAGTTCAGCTTTGTTGATACTGCTACTTTGCCGTCACGGGATGTAAATTTTATCGCATTTGAAATTAAATTTCTTATTACGGTGTTCACCATGTTTGGGTCTCCGTAAGCAAGGACGGGACCACCGTTATTGTTGAATATTTCGATACCCTTGTTCTTTGCCGCTTCTGATAATAATTTAACATTTTCCGAAATCAGATACGACAAATCTATCATTTGCCTTTCAGCTTTTAGCGAACCGCTTTGTGTCTTTGACCAATAAAGCAAATTCTCAAGCAGATTGGACAAATGAACTCCTGCTTTGTGTATTTGAGAAACAAGCTCCACAAGTTGGCTTTCTGACATTACATGAGATTTACTCCTTATTGTATCTGCCGATAGCACTATTGCATGAAGCGGATTTTTCAGGTCATGAGCAATTATCGAGAAAAACTTATCTTTGGTTGAGTTGGCTTCTGTCAGTTTTTTCTCATTCTCTATTAATGTATCCAATATTTCTCGCATCTTGTCGGTCTGTGCGATGATTTTTATATTCTTCTCATTTAATATCTTATTAGTACGGACATTGTTTTTGTGCCGAAAATAAAACATAATCATCAACATAAACACTAAGAATGAGATTGCTATAAATGATGTCTTCTGTATGTTGTTCATGCGCCTTTGGTGTTCGTTCTGCTGCCGGAGTATTATATTTTCCTTGTCTTTTTTATCAACTGCGTACGTTATTTTAAGTTCAGCAATTTTTTTGTTCACTTCATCATTCATCAAATTATCTTTCGTACTCGTGTATAATTTATAATAATCAAGTGCCGTTTTGTAATTGCCCAAATCCCTGTACAATTCGTGATAAATCTCATATGCTGTCAGCATCTGTCTCTGCTCACCCTGAAGTCGTGCTATCTCGAATGCACGGTCAAGTTGTACTAATGCTTCATCGTAATTCTTTTTTTGCATATAAATCTGGGCGACTGTTGTCAGCGGGTGGAAAATGCTACTGCTGTCTTTTATGTCAAGTTGTGCTTGTATTGAACCCATGCAGTAGTTGAGTGCTTTGTCGTAGTTGCCTAATTGTTTGTGTATCATACCCATATTGTTCATGGTTATACCAACACTTTGCAAATCATTAATGTCTTCAGCGATTTGCAACGCTTGCTCGTATGACTGCAATGCCTCCTTAATTTTACCTGTCTCGAAATACACATTTCCCATATTGTTTAGCGCGCGGTTTACTTCTTTCGGTTGGTTTTCTTTTTGGCTTACTTCCAAAGCTCTTTTGAAATGGATTAACGCTTCATCGTAAATTTTCGTTGAGTAATAAACGCTACCAATTTTATTTAAAACATCTGCTAAATCTTGAATTCTATTTATGGCTTCAACAATTTTCAATGTTTCAAAATAGTATTCGAGAGCCTTTCCGTAATCGCCTGCGACATGACTTGCAATACCGAGATTATTATAAGATTTGAAAATTTCGTTTGTATCTCCGATGCCTATTCTTATTTGGAGGGATTTTTCGTAGAACTCGATTGCTTCTTTGTAAGCTCTTAAATTGTAATAGATTATACCGATATTATTTAATGATTTTGCCATCCCGACTTTGTCTTTGTGTATTTCTCTTACTCGCAATGCTTCCACATGATAATCGAGTGCATCGGAATACATTTTCTTGTAATCATGAGCGAGTCCGAGATTACTGTAAGAATTTGCGATTTCAGTCGGCAGATTTTTGGATAATGCTATTCTCAATGCTCTATTGGCATAATCAATAGCTTTGTCGGGCTGATTTGCCACAACTTCTTTGGCAAGTTCATTCATCTTTGCCGCTCTCTCTTCTTCGGGCAAAGCAAATAAGAAGGATTCGATATTTGTGGTATCACTCGGAACTGGCTCGTAAGCAAAAATACTCAAACTCGTAATATACAAGAGAGCTAATATTACGTAAAAGCACATATAATAATTATGGTTTTTCATATTTGACTGTTAATAATCGCCTTTTTAGTCAAAGTGTACAAATGTCAACAACAAATTTAATGAAGATTTTTATATTTTTCATAAAAAAAAGTTTATTTTCATTGCAAATTTATTACTTTAATTGCTGAAAATCTACGTAATAATTGAATTTCGTATGGGTGCTAATTTGAAATTGAATACATCATCTCATTCGATTGCAGCATTCGGCATTTTGCTTGTATTAAAGCTCGTGAAAAATTGTAAAATTAAAATTCTAAATATGATAAAAACACACTACTATTCAGATAGGCTCTATGAGGGTGGTCATGTTCTTGGCTGTGACGACCTAAAAAACACACTACAAAAAAACACACTACAAAAAAACACACTACAAAAAAACACACTACAAACACACTATAAAAAACACACTACAAATAAACAATATTGTACAATATTAACTTAATGGAGTAATAAAATGGAATTATTCATTGCGATTCTGTGGTATTTTCAAATTTTAGTTTCCGGTGTCACATACACCACAAATGAAGTTGAAACAATTATTCAGGCAAATCAACCGCTTATAGAGGCTGTACAGCAAGACCCTGTTCTCACTAATCATATTATAGAACTTTATGACGGCCAAATTGATGCCGTCCAACCGAATGAAAACTTAGAGCCAATAAGAGATTAGTTTTTAAATTGTCAAATGTCACAGCCGTAAAAGGCAATCCCCGTGGTTGCCTTTTTTTTTATATTTTTTTCTTTTCAGCTACGTCAAAAATATTTATTAGATTTGCGTAAATATTTCATCAAAATTACAAAGGAAATGATTATGGAAATGGATATTTGCTATGGAGGTGTCCCCAGTAAGATACCGAATAATTCCATGGGCATTCGCGGCTATGATTACGTAGAATTCTATGTTGGTTCCGCCAAGCACGTCGCCTATTGGCATGCCAAAGCCTTAGGTCTGAATATCGTGGCTTATCAGGGACCTGAGACGGGTACGCGAGACCGAGTATCATACTTATTATCCAACAAACACAATCTTAAAATAGTAATAACTTCGGCTATTCAGCCGTCAACGTACGAAATCCAGTCTTTTGTTAACAAGCATGGCGATGGCGTAAAAAGATGGTGCGTGGAGGTAGTAAGCGTGACCGAAACTTACACCAAAGCTATTAAAAATGGTGCTGTTCCCGTCAAAAAGCCTTATAGACTTGAAGATAAAGACGGCTTGGTCGAGCAAGCGGCAATCCGACTCTATGATGACACCGAAATCAACTTCATCAATTATGACCACTATAAAGGTTTGTTCAAACCCGGATTTGAGGAACCATTTTACAAGTTTGAGGTTCGCCGCGCTGAATCAAATCTGCGAATAATAGACCATATCGTTGGCAATGTTCACGTCAATGAGATGGATTATTGGGAAAACTACATAAATCGCTCACTAGATTTTGAAACATTTATTTACTTTGGACCTGGCGATATTTCAACAAAGTTCTCGGCATTGCTTTCCAAAGTTGTTCGCTCTAAGGATAGTGTTATCCAAAATCCCATCAACGAGCCATACGATGCCGAGCGTCAATCCCAAATAGAAGAGTTCACTCAACAATATCATGGTTCGGGTATTCAACATG
>CAZWXI010000003.1:0-21495 GCA_964637845.1 uncultured Hyphomicrobiales bacterium
CGGCGTGCCCATGGGTTCTACACTCGAATTCTCTGATGATGCCACAATCGCTAGAGCTATTGAAGGAAGAATTCAAATATGAAAATTATATTATTTTTTACATTGTTGTTCATTATTACCGGATGTGAACTCTTCTCTACACGAGAACCAGAAAAGCCGGACATGGGTGAAAAAACTTACATACCTCCTACAGAACCCGAAATATTAATTCTGAACTTCGAAAATTCGATTAAAAGATTGAACGCTGACAACTATGTAAAGTGCTTTTCCGATGAAATTGGCAACCACCCACAAAGATATAAGTTTTTCCCGACAGCATCAGCTTTGGCTATGTACCCATCAATGTTTGATGATTGGAATATAGGATCGGAAAGGCGCCTGATAAACAGAATTTCATCCCACTTCGGTTCGGAACCAATACAACTTGTATTTCCGAATCGCAAGCCTATACTCGAAACACCTGATTCCGCAATTTTCGCGGCTGATTATGTATTAACTTTACCACAAAAGTCTCAAAGCCAGATAATTGATTTTCGCGGAAGAATACAACTTACATTGATTTCTAAGCCAAACGGATTATGGTATATTTCGCGTTGGTTCGATTATCCTGCAGAGCAAGTTGATTCAGAAAATAACACTTGGAGTATATTAAAAGCAATTTATTTCAATTAATGAGAAATAATATCTATTTCATATTGGCTCTAATTATGTTGTTGGGATGCACGAATCCATTCGCTCCTAAGTTAGCTGATATTGACAATCACAATAACATATTGGGCGACCAAACTAAAATTGAAGGTGTTTTTAAAAATTTCAGATATGCCTATATTTTTAAAGATACACTGGTTTACGGAAATTTGCTGGCTGATGATTTCCGTTTTACCTTTCGAAATTACGAAAAAGGTGTGGACGAATCTTGGGGACGGCAGGAAGATATGTTAACAACCTCGCGATTATTCATGGCAACTCAGAATATTGATTTAGTGTGGAATGATATTAACTTGGAAATTGGAGATTCCTTAACAAAAGATATTTCCAGGGGATTTAATTTGTCTATTGTTTTTAGTCCTACCGATGCAATAAACATCAGCGGACGCGTAAACATGAGATTGAACCGTTTGTCCGTGAACGATGTTTGGAAAATAGTTAATTGGCGTGACGAATCTACTTTTTAGCGTCTATTGGTAACTCAATAGCAAAAGTTGTACCTTTAGAAGGTAATGTTTCTTTAACGTAAATTCTACCGTTGTGATAATCCTCAATAATTCTCTTACATAAACTGAGACCTAGACCCCATCCCCTTTTTTTAGTGCTGAATCCCGGGTTGAAAATTTGTCTCTTTAATTTTTGGGTCATACCCTTTCCTGTATCTTTCACGAATATAAAAAGCCTTTTCCGAGGATGAATTCGCATATAGATGTAGATTGTACCTTGCTTTTCTTCAATTGATTCTGCCGCGTTTTTAAGGAGGTTTTCTATTACCCAAGCGAATAATTCAACATTTATTTCTGCATACAAACTATCGTCCAAACTACGAATAATTTCGACTCTTTTACCTAAATGAGGCAGGCGTCTATCAAAATAGTTGCAGACGTTATCAATTAAACGCGAAATATTAACTCGCTCCTTTTCAGGTGTAGAGCCGATTTTAGAAAATCTTGTTGCAATGGTGTTTAATCTTTCTATGTCTTTTTCCATTTCAGCGATAGTTTCGTGGCGACTAATCGTATCATCGCTGTCGTATTTTAAAATCTCCAACCACGCAAGTAAACTCGACAATGGTGTACCAAGTTGGTGCGCGGCTTCCTTAGACATACCAACCCAAACCTTTGTCTGCTCATGATTGCGTGCTGAGTTGAATGAAGCATAACCAATAAAAATAAAAACTCCAATTATAACCAAAGCCGCTAACGGGAAAAATCGTAATTGGTCAACCAAAGCCGAATGCGTATAATATACCTTGCTTATTATTTTTTCATCTTTATCTTTGACTAATATTGGCGGATAATTATTTTCCATTTTTTCGAGATATCGCAGAACCCGCTCCCGTTGCTCTGATATTTTCATGTCGGGTTCAAAAATAATATTCAGTGTCCATTGCTCAAATGGCTCTGTCGGTTGACCACTTTCATCAGTTAAAATAATTGGGAAATTAATTATTCGAGGAATTACCTCATCAAGGAAAAAGACATAATTATCTATTAGTGAATTATATTTCATTGTGTCTAATGCTGATGCGGGAGAGTTAATCAACTCAATGAAATTCTCAGTAACGTTAGCATACAGTTGGACAGCACTTTGCTCGCGATTAATAAGCTCTTTGACTATTGATTGAGTGAAAAAAATCACGGAAATTACGATTAAAAAGGCAATCAAGGCTAATATCAGCTTAACTTGCCATTTTGATAAGTACAAGGAGAAAAAATCAGTTCCAGAGAGCTCTTTGGCGATTTTCATCATTCGAAAGAAATAGTATTCAATAGGCTTAATCCGATTTCCACCTGTTCACCATTTTTTAGGTTCTTCATGAATATAGTGCCTCGCTCGATTACTTCCTCTCCAATAAAGATGCAATGCTTTGCATTGATTTTATTGGTTTCTCTCATTTGAGCTTTTACTGAGCGTCTAAGCAAATCCGTAATCGTTCTGTACCCTTTCTTGCGTAGCATTTCGCTTACTTTAAAGGCCTGAGACAATAAGGTCTCGGAAGTACAGACAACAAAAACATCACAATCATTTACTTCATGCTCGTAAGTAGCTAACTGGGCTTCAATAATCAATAACAATCTTTCTACACCCATCGCAAATCCTACCGCAGGAGTAAATTTTCCACCTAATTGAGCAAACAACCCATCATACCTTCCTCCACCTCCGAAAGCATCTTGAGCACCAAGTGCATCACTTTTGAACTCAAATACTGTGTGACAATAATAATCTAAACCTCTGACAAGCTTATTATCTATATCAAACGGAACATTTGAATCTGATAATAAATTCTTAACTGTATTGAAATGGTTTTGGCTATCATTATCCAAGAATTCGAGTATTGATGGTGCATTTTGCGCCGCTTCAATATCTTTTTCATCTTTTGAATCAAGCACTCTAAGTGGATTTACCTCAAGTCTATTTTGACTTTCATGAGATAAATTTGCTTTTCTGTCAAGTAAGTATTTAGTCAACTCATTCTTATATTTAACTCTCGATTCACTGCTACCTAATGTATTTATTGATAGTGTATAATTTCCTATGCCCGCTTGTTTAATGAGTCGATTTGCAAGCAGAATAATTTCGACGTCACTTTCGGGATAAGGTGAACTGATACATTCGGCACCAAATTGATGAAATTGCCTAAGTCTACCTTTTTGAGGACGTTCATATCTGAAAAAAGGTCCGAAATACCATAATCTTAACGTTGAAATGTTATGCGTAAGAGAATGTTGAATTACTGAACGAACCAAAGCCGCTGTCATCTCGGGTCGCAGAGTTATAGACTCGCCACCTTTGTCAGTAAAAGTGTACATTTCTTTATTCACAATATCAGTTGTATCGCCGATACTTCTTGAAAAGACGTCAGTTCTTTCGAATATGGGAGTTCTGAGTTCCTTGTACCCATAAAGGGAAGTGACTTCGTTAAAAATTCTTTCAATTTTTTGCCAACTCTCTACTTGAGATGGTAAAATGTCTTTAGTGCCTCTGATGTTTTGTATCATTACTTAATTTCAGTTTTTGATTTCCATTTTATTGAACAGTTTTGATGAGGGGGTCTCAAGAATATAGAAATACACCCCCGATGGTATATCGCCTGTATAAACCGAATGTTGATGCTGCCCGGGCGAGAATATACCCGAAACGATTTCCCTGATTTCTCGACCAAAAATATCAGTAATATATAATCTTGTTGTTCCTGCTTCAATGACTTGAAATGTAATTGTGGTTCTATCAATTGCAGGGTTTGGCTCATTTTGAGATAGAGATATACGACCATTAGGGTCAAATAATCTTGCACCACCGTCAACGCAGAACCCTTTCAATTTAAATGAACCCTGTTCATCGAATATATTGATCCTGCCAAATCCGATTGTGTGGGTAAATTCAGGAGTTAATGCCGTAATCGAATCATTGCCGAGCCCGACCCTAAATTCTATAACCTTTAACACTGAATCAGAACCGAAAACAACAGGCAAATCCACTTCGATGATGTTTTCACCATTGATTATTTTTGATTTTGTGAAACCGGATACAGGTTCAAGCATAGTTGCGTTGAATTTTACTTTCGTGCGAAATCCCTCAATAGTAGGTGCTATTCCGTTCCCACTAATATTTTTAATTTTAATTGGAACCTGAATGATTTTCCCTTCTTCTGCTTCGTGATTTTCGATGTAAATTGTTAGTGAATCATTACGAGCAATAACGCCTTCACCAAAGAGGTTTACAATTGTAGGTGACCCCAAGCCATTGTGCTCAAAATATAGTTGAGCATTTTTTCTGCCAATTAATTTAGGCGAAAAGCGCAGAGTTAGCAAAACATCACCGCGTGGCGGTACAGATACTACATTACTTCCCATAGCACCAAAATCAAACCGATAAGAGCCAACCAAGCTGACTTGGGAAATATGAATAGGTGAATCGCTTTTATTTGTTACAAGAGCCGTAAACGTGGAATCTTTAATACTACCCACGTCAACTAAGTTAAAATCAACTAATCTGTTATTTGCTTTCAGGCTCCTTTCTATTCCATAACCGGCCAATTCAGAATTAATCGTTTTACCGGGAATACTAAATTGCAGAATAGACTTTCTCAATCCCAAACCTTTTGGCATAAATCGCAGCTCCAGTCCTAAAGTATCTCCTGGCTGAATTAAATAAGGCAAATGAATATCGGAATTAATTTCAAAATCGTTAGGATGCTCACCGGCAAAACTGATGTCTCTTATTGTGTAGGGGAACTTTGATTTGTTTACAAATACATGCCTGAAAACAGAGTCAATCAGTTCATCAACAACAATTTCACCGAAATTATGATTCCAAACGTATGCCTCTGCATATGCAATCGTGAAGACCGAATCCGAAACATCTTGTTGAAGCTCTTTTTGGTCAAGATTCCAAATTTTAGCTGTAGAATCCCAACTTGCCGTCATAACTCGAGAGCCAAACCTATCAAATACAGCCGTTGTAACAGAATTTTTATGTTCTCGGAAAACATTATCGGTTATAAAGTCATTGATTCGTGTAGGCGAACCATCGGCAGCATCCCAGAGACGAGCCGTCTCATCGGTACTTGTAGTAAGTATGACCTCACGATTGAGTTCAGGATGTATAAAGAAACTTGAAAAATTTATCGAGTTGTTGTCACCCGGTAGCAGATTATGTGTTATCGAATAAAGTGGCGTATTTGGATTGGCAACATCCCACACATACAATACTTTTGGTGCTCCCGAGCTTGTCGCAGCCGCAATCTTAGTTGCATCAGTATTATAGGTGACGTGAGTACATTCGATGCTTTTTGTGTCATAAATTACATCGGGTGAATTGCCGTCGATGGCATTCACCCAATTATAAACTTTGACTTTGCCTCCTTGGTTTGCCGTAACTATAATGCTATCATTCGTAGGGTGAAAATCAGCAAACCAAGTAACGCCGTCATTTACTTTTAGTGTTTTCACTGATTTCCAATTGATATCCCAAACAATCACTCTACCAAGTAAATCGGACGATACAATGTATTCGCCTGACTGGGCCCAGTTTACCGATTCAATACGTGTTTTATGTGCATCCAGAATTGCTACAAGCGAGCCGTCTTCAAGACTCCAAATCATAATCATTGAATCAGTGCTTGCAGTGGCAACAAATCGGTCGAATGGGTCAAACGTTGCCCAATTGATTGGTCTGTTGTGACCTCTAAGCACAAATTTTTTCGCTCCGGTATTGGCAACCCAAACTATTGCGGTCGTATCGTTGCTTGCGGTCAATACTAAATCGCCTTCTTGATTGAAAAATCCGCAATTTACGCGACCCTCGTGCTTCAAATTCATTGTGAATCCAACATTATTTGGCCACAATTGAATTATTTTGACTCTGCAAGAATCGCTCGGTTTGTTCGGTACAATCCAATCTTTGCGAAGCCCGGTTACGTTGGTGGCAAGAGTATCCCACGTTCGTCCATCATCAATCGAATATTGAAGCTGAATAACGTCCTTCGGAAGCAAACCAAGCCAAGAAACATATGAAGTATCTCCGATAATTAAATATTCTCCACCGTTCGGATGAACAATTTTTACTGTTTTTTCAACCGGTTTTGTGTTGGGGAAACCACCTGTTATATAAATTGGGCTTACTTCACAAGCATTTGAAATGACTTTTAACTCAGTAAAAACAATAGCTTCATGTTCAGGTTCATACTCGACGGTTATGTTAAGGAAGTTGTCACGCGATAAATTGTAATTAGTTACATTACCTTCGACTATTTTAAAAGGTGGGTTAATTTGCAGTGATTGAATCAAAATGTCACGATTGCGGGCAGTAATTGTTAGACTCAAACGTTTCTTTTGTCCTATTTCGACTGAACTAAAACCGATGAATTGAGGTTCAGACGTGATTGATGCCTTCTGCTCATTTAAAAATCTGAAATTAAAATCATCTCGAAGGTTTTGTGAAGGAATCACAATTTCGATACTATGCTCATCTTCACATGTGGTGGCATTTGTCCATTTTAAGATACATGGCTCGTATCCCCTTGCCAATGCCATAAGCGAGTTAACAGCTATAATAAAATTCTTGCTGCTGATGTTGTCAATATACCATCCACCTGTAGACAGGGTAAGGTTTTTCAACCTTGCAGGGATACTGCGTCCTACGCAAAATGTGAATAATTTTATTCCTTTCGATTGACACAAATTTGCGATTTGTACCTCATTCAAAGCACCTGAACCATCTGTAATCATAAAAATCACTTTTGTGTTTTTGCCTCGGTCAATAATTTTTATGCTGTTAGCAGGTTCACTTAAAAATGAGACATCAAATAACGAACCCTTTGAAGGGGTAAATGCATTGATTTCAGCAAGGAGCGCCGAGCGAGATGTATCTATTTCACGATTTAGATAGCTGCGTATATCATATGAAGTAATAGAACAATCATCATAGGGAAATTTTAGGCGGCTAACCAATAACCGAGCAATAGATTTGCCAATTTCAAATGGATTATCAGACCCAAGTTCATAATTCAGAGCTAAATCAAATTGTATGTTTGCCGATAATTGATTGACTTTTGGATTTGCTTGGCATTGATACTCGTCCGTAGTCGGGACATTTAATCCATTATCCCGCACTACAAAATTGTTTTTATTCAAATTGTATATAGGATTTCCGTCAGTATCAAATACAAAAATTTTGGCACTCGATGCCGGAAAATTTGAAAATTCATAACTAAGAATTTTCATTGAATTTTGTGCAAATCCTTGCTCTATCAATAAGAACAACGATATGAAAAAAACTATGTAACGCAGCATGCTTTCGTTACTCCCCAAAAATGTATAAACAAGAACTACAAATTTAAGAATTTTAATAATTCAATGTTCAAAATACGTTCCAAATAATTGTTATGACGAATTTCGGTTTGATTCGTCTTAATAAATATTATGTTAGTATTAAATAGAGTCTCATGAAGAGTATTATATTGTTTTTATTACTGAATTTGCTAATGATTAACAATCTTGCTTCACAGATTTTTTATGATAAAAGTGATTATGATGAAAATTACGACCCTAAAAGAGACATGATTATCAAAGAAATTCAACCGTACAAGATTTTGTTTTTTAAGGGTGATACTTTAACTTACAGGGTTGAGTCGCATGACAGTATAATAGTTGATTTCAATGATGCCCTTGTCAAAACAAGATTTGAAATGCATAGAGTAATTTGTGATTCTGTATCTCGAAATGGTTTGTTCCATCTGAGAATTACATTAATTGATTATATCGCTGATGAATGGAAAAGAAAAATTCCGCCCGTAAGGAGAACCGCTCATCCCTGGATTGGTCGAGATGTGTATTTGACGATGGATTCGCTTGGTAGAAGGCATGGAGTTGGTATTGATGACACAACTTTATATGCAATGTCTCCCGGGGGTGCTTTTCAACCCCAGATTTTTGTCCCATTTAGCAACACTTATAAGTTTATAAATGAATCATGGAGTGTTAATACACTTGATACATTAGCCGAGAATGGTTTACCCTTTCCGATGGTAAAGCGTTCATTCTTATTCAGAGGAGAGCACCCGATTGACACATTAGGTCACGAATCTATTAGGTTTAGATACATAACCACAGGAACCGGTGCCGTAACCGTAATTGCCGAAGATACAAAATTACGCACCGATGCAGTGTTAAACGGCGGAGGAAATATGATTCTTTCTGTTAGAAATTTAGTTCCAGTGCATCATTTTTCGAATGTTGAACAAAAAATGAACATTAAATATCCGGATGGTACTGAAATGCCGATTTGGCATTATAATTCAACTGATTTCACTTTAGATACTTTTAAACCCGGTGCGGCTCGAACGGCATATATGGAAAAATTGAAATCAACTCACGAAAAGCAATCAAAAAGCAAATAAGAACAAATTATATTTCACCTTCAGCAACCGATAAAGCTACAGCCGCATCTCCGGAGATGTTGGTGATTGTTCTTGTCATATCGAGTATTCTGTCAACTCCTAAAATCAGTGCAATTCCCTCGGGAGGAATATGCACTGCTTGGAGTATCATTACAAGCATAATAATACCAACCCCCGGTACCGGTGCTGTACCAATTGATGCGAGTACGGCTGTAAATACAATGGTGAGTTGGTCAGTTATCGAAAGGTCTATCCCATAAACTTGTGCTATAAAAACCGCGGCTACACCCTGATATAAAGCTGTCCCATCCATATTAATGGTAGCACCTAAAGGTAAAACGAATCCCGTGATTTTCTTAGGGACTTTAAGGTTTTCTTCCAAACATTCCATTGTAACAGGTAGGGTTGCGGCACTTGAACTGGTCGAAAATGCAATGAGTTGAGCATCACGAATGCCTAAGAAAAAATCCTTAATTCTGCGCTTGGTAAATATTTTAAGCATGATGGAATATGTCAACAACGTCTGTACTGCAAGCCCAAGTATAACAGCAAAAATGTACCAAATCAAAGTTGGTAAGATATCGAATCCGAAGTCAGCCACAGTTGAGGCGATTAATGCAAACACTCCATAAGGAGCTAATATCATTATGAAATCAACCATTTTAATCATCAACTCACTAACACCATTGAAAAAACCAATAACGGGTCTGGCACTTTCACGTTTGATGACTGTCAGCATTAAGCCGAAAAATACAGCAAAAAAAACTATTTGCAGCATATTACCATTTGCAATAGCATGGAATGGGTTCATCGGAACCATATTGATTATGAAATTTATTATATCAACATCAATATTGGAAACAATTTTATCAGAAGTTTCATCGCTATAAGCGGCTATCAGACGATTTTTGGTATCTGGTTCAATTTTTTCACCGGGTTCAACCAAATTAGCAATAGTCAAACCAATCGTAATTGCAATAACTGTTGTAGCGATATACAATACAAATGCTTTTGTACCAATTCTCCCCAACTTTTTGAAATCTTCCAAACTCGACGCACCAACAATAAGTGATGATAGAACCAACGGAATGGCAAGAAAACTAAGCAATCGGATAAATATATCTCCGAGCGGTTTTAGCCGGGTGGCTATTGTTTTATCTTGGGAAATTGTGTTAACATTTTCTATAGTAACGATTTGCTCTTTATTAGTTGTAAAATTTAAAACTAATTTATTTTTATTAGGATGATTAATAACAAATTTGATAAAAGCATGTGAATTAGCATTATCAAAATGGGCGATGGTAGTGTCAATGTCACCTGAGAAATTGATTAAAACACTTTCCCAATTATCAATAAATTGAGTATATGCTTGGCTATTAATTTGTGAACTTATGACTAACTTGTTTTGGTCAACTTTGAAAATTGCTCCAAATAATGCTCCTGCGATTAATGCAAATAAAATTTGATAATGTAGGGCAATTTTGGGGAATTTCATTATTTATCCAGATTCTGATTAGTTAATTTTTGCTCAAGGTTCTTTATTTCTATTTCGATAGATGGTATGTAAGATGCAAATTTATCGTTATAAAGAGCTAAGTCAAGAAATTGCTGAAAATCCTCAATTGCTTCTTTGTATTCTTGGATTTGCTTATAAGCGTTAGCTCTATTAAAATAAAGCTCGGGATTTTTGCTGTCAAGCCTAATTCCTACTGTATAATCATCAATAGCTGACTCAAAGTCCTTTAAATTAAATTTACAATTTGCTCGATTAAGATAATAACTTGAATTATCAGATTTTAATGCTATTAATTTATTATATTTTATTAAAGATTCTTTATAATTTCTGTTTTGGTAATGAATTATAGCTAAATTAGATAGAACATCTAAATCACTCGGAGCAATTTTTAGCACTGATTCATAGTCTTGAATAGCCTTTTCTACTTGATTTTCATTGAAATGTATAACGGCACGGTTGAAATAAGATACTTTGAGATTAAATCCTAATTCTATTAATGTGGTAAAATCGGCAATTGCAGATGAATTGTTGTTTGTTTCAGAAAATGCTATCGCGCGGTTAAATAGAGTGTTATTATCCAGAGATTTGCTTAAAACGCTATTATAATCATCAATTGCCGATTTAAGGTTGCCAAGTTTATGGTGAATAGGACCACGAAGCTGATAAGCAGCAGTAAAATCTGGATTAAATTCCAAGGACTTATTCAAGTCATTTAATGCAGCTTTGAGATCATTTTTTTCATAATATACGGTAGCACGACTGTAATATGCTCTATAATCATTTGGTTGAATAGTTAACACTTTTGATAAGTCTATAAGTGCCAAATCAAATTTTCCCATTTCAGCGTAAAAGTTAGCTCGGCTGTAATACAAATTATGATTATCGGGTTCAATTTGAATAGCTTTTTCTAAATCTGATTGTGCTTTATCTGTAATTTTCAGTTCTTTGTAAGTGCTGGCTCTATTGTGATATGCGCCGGAAAATGTATTTTTAAGTTCGATGGCTTTTGAGAAATCTTGCAGCGCTTCTTGATACCTATTCAAGTTGAATAGTGCCGACCCTCTTGCATTATAAGCTTCGGCAAAAGAACTGTCACTCTGTATTGCTCTTGTGAATAAGTCAATGGATATGGAAAAGTTGTCTGATTGCAATTGCTCTAAACCTTCGTTGTAAAGCTCTATTGCTTTGTTGTCATACTGAGAGTAAGACACTGAAAATTGAATCAGTATCAAAGCAGTAGTAAGCAATATTTTATTAATTTTTTTCATTAGGATATGAAAAGCTAACATCAAATTCAATTTCCGGACTAAGACTTCGTGTAACGGGACATATTTTTACCACATTATTAAGTACCTCTTGAGTTTTGTCGTCATATCGCTTTGGATATTGTATTATTAGCGTCAATTTTGATATACGTCTGAATGGTTGATTTACCATATCTTTGGATACTTCAATTCTGAGTCCTTCTAAGTCTAGGTTTAAATCACGAGCTTTTATGCCCATAATTGTTGCAATGCAAGAAGCTACCGAAGCCGCAAGCAAATCTGTAGGTGAAATGAATTCAGCCTTCCCTTGATTATCTAAGGGCGCGTCTGTTAAAAAATAAGTACCCGAAGGTCCATGCGTAACTCTACAATGTAAGTCGTTTAGATATTCAATATTTATTTTTACCATAATACAAAATTAATAGAAACAGTAATAATATCATAAAACAAAACTTATGCCATTATAAGCCCAACGAATGTTCGGTGGTAATGTTAATTCTGTCTCTTTGTGCTTAATTTGATGTGAAATGTGAGCAAAATAAGTAATTTTCGGACTCACGACATTTACAATTCCAATTGTCATGGCTATCATTGAAACACAACTCGGACAATCGTAAGCTATAGTGGGAGCACCTGTTGAAGTACCTCTTCCAAGAATAGTGAATCTAAGTTTTTGAGATTACTGATACGTGCTCATGGGCATGGTATGAACTTCTAACCAAAGGACCTGATTCGACGTGCGTAATCCCCATTTCTTCGCCTATTCTCTTATATTCCTTAAACTGTGCAGGCGTTACAAATCTATCAACTGGTGAATGATTGACCGATGGTTGCAGATATTGTCCAATGGTCATTATATCTAATTTGATATTCACTAGGTCTTGCATCAATTCTACAACTTCATCATCAAACTCTCCTATCCCGACCATAATACCTGATTTTGTTCTCAAGCCTGCTGTTTTGCAATAGCTCAAAACGTCAAGCGAGCGTTGATATCTGGCTTGAGGGCGAATTTTCTTATATAGTCGAGGAACAGTTTCCATGTTATGATTCAATATGTCGGGCTTAGCCATTATTACACGCTCCAAACAGCGTGTATCACCTTTGAAATCAGGAATTAAAACTTCTATTGTTGTATCGGGATTTAATTCTCTGATTCTGTAAATAGTCTCAGCCCAAATTGTCGAACCTTGGTCTTTTAGTTCATCTCGATTGACAGAGGTTACCACAGCATGCTTAATACCCATCTTACGGACTGACATGGCAACATCATAGGGCTCATTACGGTTGATTGTTCCCGGGATTCCCGTTTTGATAGCACAAAAACTGCATGCTCTTGTACATGTATCACCAAGTATCATAAAAGTTGCTGTACCATGTGACCAACATTCACCTATGTTAGGACAATGTGCCTCTTCGCATACAGTGTGAAGCGATTTGCTTCTCATCAAATTCTGGATAAATGTGTAGTTCTCACCAACGGGAGCTTTGACTTTGAGCCATTCAGGACGTATTCCGATTGTTGATCGGAGTTCAGGGTTGTTACGTTTTGCCTTTACCGGAGTGTTGAATTTCGGCTTTTCGATGATTTCTTCTTTGTGAGGTAATAAATCTACGCGATTACTCATTAAATATTCTAACCTAAATATGACCTTAAAGTTTTCGACCTTGAGGCATGTCTCAAACGTCTTATTGCTTTTTCTTTGATTTGTCTTACTCTCTCACGAGTCAAATTGAATTTTTCGCCGATTTCTTCTAATGTTAAGCACTGGCCATCTAAGCCAAAATAGTATTTAATAACATCAGCTTCCCGTAACGATAGTGTTGTTAGTACTTGTTGAACTTCTACCCTTAAAGATTCTCGAATCAATTCAGAATCCGGCGGCGGTTGTTGCTCGTTTGGTAAAACGTCGAGTAGTCTGTTATCTTCTCCTTGTATAAAAGGTGCGTCAACCGAGAGGTGCCTCCCTGAAATTTTAATTGTTTCAGAAATTTCGTTAACGCTCATTTTTAACTGTTCAGCTAATTCAGCCGCAGTAGGTTCTCTTTCGAATTCTTGCTCGAGTTCAGAAAACTTTTTGCCGATTTTATTTAAAGCACCGACTCTATTCAAAGGCAATCTCACGATACGAGACTGTTCAGCTAACGCTTGTAAGATAGATTGACGGATCCACCAAACTGCATAAGATATAAATCGAAAGCCTCTCGTCTCGTCGAATCTTTTAGCGGCTTTTATCAAACCCAAGTTGCCTTCGTTGATTAAATCGCCAAGACTAAGACCTTGATTTTGGTATTGCTTTGCTACAGAAACGACAAAACGCAAATTTGCTTTGACAAGGCGTTCAAGAGCATAATAGCCCTCAATCCCCCCCCTTTTAATTGCTTGGGCTAAAGTTATTTCATCATCGGTAGTAAGTAAATCTACTCTGCCTATCTCCTGCAAGTACTTATCCAATGATTGACTTTCGCGATTTGTATATTGTTTGGTAATTCTCATATTGACTAAACCTTATTAAACATTGGTACAACGACGTCCTTCAATTACGTATATTTTTGTCTAATTAATGAATACCATTTTTCAAAATTTTGTTGTATATACCATCAGATAGTAGTGCGATAGCAGTTTTTACATATGTGTCGTTCGATAGGACATAAGTGTAAAAGTTTTGTTCAGTAAGGAACCTGCGGTTGAGTTCATATTCAAGAATTTCTGTAATTCGTTGTTTATTTTTTTCGAAAAGTTGCAAATCAAAACTTTCCAAATCTTGTTTGAGAGATTGAATTTTTTTTGTTATTTGGATGTTTGCTAATTCCAGCTTTTTCAACTCGGATAATAGAGAATCTATATGTTGTTCTTGAGGAAAAACATAATCATAATCTTTATATCTAAGAAATGCAAGAAAGTCAGTAAAAACAGTGTCCGAATCGAAGTTATATTCATTTTTAAAATTTTTAGTATAATATCGGTTAGCAAAATTAAAAAACAATTGCTTACGGTTCAAATCAATTATTAGGTCAATACTTTCTCGGGGAGTAATTGCGCTGTCAGGTTCGATACCTGTTGATTCATAAACGATTCTTCCATTGCGAGTTTTGAATCCAGATGAATCGACAATTGGCCTTATGCTTCTCTCTGAATACTGTTCGGCGTAACCAATGCGTTGAATACATCGCCCGGATGGAGTAAAATACTTTGCGGTAGTAATTTTGAGATTCCCGCCATACGGTATATTTACAACGGATTGAACGAGCCCTTTACCAAAAGAGCGTTGTCCAATTATAATGCCTCTGTCGTGGTCCTGAATTGCTCCCGCAATCACTTCGCTCGCACTCGCCGAGGAATTATTTATGAGTATTGCAATATTTATGGTAGTATCAATGGGGGGCGTTCGAGATAGATATTCGTAAATTATCACGTCATCGCGTGCTTTTGTAGTTACAATCAATGAATTTTGAGGTAGGAATAGTTCACAAATACCAACTGCTTCTTCAAGAAGTCCACCGGGATTTCCTCGCAAATCTATAATGAGATTTTTAATTCTATTGTTGGCTTTCAGACTTTGAAAAGCATCTCGAAAATCCTTTGCTGCGTTATTTGTAAATCTCTCTAAAATGATAATTCCAGTAGAATCGTTTAAAAAACCGCAGTATGGTACATTCGGTAAGCGTATATTTTCAATCGCTAAATTGAGTGAAATGGTATCAGACAATACAAATGATTGGCGAATTACGGTCAAATTTAATTTTTTCCCAGGTTCACCTTTTGTATAATCTCGTAATTCTTCTGAGGACTTGTTAATGACTACAACAGAATCAGCCATATAAATATAATCACCAACCCTTAATCCTCCTTTCTGAGCAGGGTATCCCGCACGAACATCCATCACTACCAACATGCTGTCAACGACACCGACCGTTATGCCAAGTCCGGGATAAGTACCTGAGGAAAGGAAATTCACATCCTGCATTTGCTCTCGGGAATAATATTCGTTATAAGGGTCGAGTGATGAAATCAGCCCTTCGATAGCCGCACCTGTCAGCAATTCAGGGTCAAGTTCAATTACATATCCATTAAGTAGCTGGTTGAATACTTCGCCGTAAATGTCAAAAGATTTATTTATTTTGAAATAGACATCCTGACTTGAGAACAAATATTGAAAGTTCATCAGTAGTATGAGAGCCAATACAAAAACATATCTGCGCATGTTAACTTTCATGAAAATTAATAATTAAACAATACAGCGAACTATATTTAAAATTATTGAAATGGACTAATTATATTTCAGAATATTTTGTCTTCGATGTAGCTTTTAATATTGTCGATTGGCACACGAACTTGTTGCATAGAATCACGCTCTCTAATTGTTACTGTATTTTTACTTAGCGACTCACCATCCACAGTGATACAAAACGGAGTACCGATTTCATCTTGTCGGCGGTATCTTCGCCCGATTGCACCTGAAGTGTCGTATTGCACTTTAAAATGTTTTTGTAAGTGCTTATAAATTGCATGGGCCATTTCTGGCATATCGTCCTTGTTAACCAACGGAAATACGGCGGCGGTAACGGGAGCAAGTTTGGGACTAAATCGTAATACTGTACGAATTTCAGTATTTCCCTTTTCATCAGTTACTTTCTCTTCATCATAAGCATTGCAGAGAAAAGCCATCAAACTGCGAGAAACACCGCCAGATGTTTCAACAACGTACGGAATGTATCTTTCATTATTTACTGTATCAACGTATTCCATTTTCTTGCCCGAAAATTCTTGATGGTTTTTCAGGTCGAAATCAGTTCTTGAATGGATGCCTTCAATTTCGCCCCAGCCAAATGGAAACTCAAATTCAATATCAACAGCATGATTGGCGTAATGAGCTAATTTATCGTGGATTTTCCACTTCATTTTTGATTCTTTCATACCTAATTCAACATACCAATTCCAGCGTTGCTCTTTCCAATATTCAAACCATTCGAACTCAGAACCGGGCTTGATAAAATATTGCATTTCCATTTGCTCAAATTCACGTGTTCTGAAAAGGAAATTTTTTGTGTTTATTTCATTTCTAAATGCTTTACCGATTTGTGCTATACCAAACGGCACTTTCTGGCGGGCTGTTTCCACAACATTTTTGAAATTGACAAAGATTCCCTGAGCAGATTCGGGACGCAAATAAACTATACTGTTTGAGTCGTCCAATGGACCAACAAAAGTTTTAAACATAAGATTGAAGTTCCTTACTTCAGTCCATTCGGTAGTTCCGGAAACAGGGTCTTTGATGCCGTGAGCCATAATTATGTCGAAATAGTCAGAATTAGACTGTACATTGGCAAGTTTATCCTCGACTATGTTTGCCTCATCCAATTTATTTTTATTGCGAAGTTTCTCGATATGCTCTTCAATTAAGTTATCGGCTCTAAACCTTGCTTTACTGACTTTATTATCTATCATCGGGTCACTGAATTGCTTGGTATGACCGCTTGCGTCCCATGTACGAGGATGCATCAAAATAGCGGCATCAACTCCCTCAATATCATCACGAAAAGTCATGGATTTCCACCATGCATCTTTGATATTCAGCAAAAGCTCTACCCCCAAAGGACCATAATCCCAGCACCCATTGAGTCCACCGTAAATTTCACTCGATTGGAAAACAAAACCACGCCTTTTGGCTAATGAAATGATAGTATCTAATTTAAACATAGTGAATCGACAAATTAATTTCAAAGTTACAAAAATACAACAATCCAAGCAATTATTGTTTCAAGGATAGTTTTTATCTTTGTAAGATTTGAATAAATCAATATTCGAAAAGTTTATACTGAATTGGAGCTATTTATGATTAATTTTCATAAAATTGAATTTAAAAGATTGATACTGCACCAGATTGTAGCTAAGAATGATAGTTTGGAGCATGGGACAATTATAGCCGATGAGAGCTTATTCCGCTATTCCGAACAAGTCATAAAATTGATCACAGAGAGGCTCAGCAAGGCATCCCAGAAAACTAACAAAGCTTTCGAAATGTTGATAAGCGAGTTTTATTCGGATTCATTTTTCGGCTTAATTCACAATGTCGATAAAAAATCTGATGAGGAATTCATACACACGTCGATTAAATTGGCAAACAAACTCGCTCAATCGCAAAGAGTCAATACTATTCCGGGTGGATATTTTTTAGTTGTTGATGCCCTAGATGAATTTAAGAATCCATTGCCATTAGCGATAAAAGCAGAACTGCATGGTGGATTGAGATATGAAATTCACAACCGCGAATCTACAATTAAATTTATTGATGACATATTTTTAGACACAGCTTCCCGTAAATTTAAATTTGCTACAATTCAACGCCGCAAAGAGGAATTACCAAATTTCGACTTTCCTAATAACATATGGCGTGCTTTCATGTATGATGAACAATATTCCGTGGACTCCCAACCCGCAGAATACTTCTATAAGGATTTTTTGGGATATTCGGTCGAATCAAACAGCAAAATTCAATCAAAAAGATTTTACGATGCAACTGATGATTTTATAAAAACTTACGTTGAAACATCTGATGAAAAAGATAGTCTTTTAAAATTACTAAAGCATGAGTTCAAGATTAATGAAGAACCGGAAATAAAACCCAACGAATTTGCAAATGCCTATTTTCATGACAGCGAAATCAGAGATATATATATGAATGATATTATTCCTTATTTGCCAACCACAATAGAAAAAGATGTTTCATTGATTAAATCCAAATTAGAAAAACGAAAAATTACATTCCCTAACGATATAATGCTAACCGGCCCCGATAAGACTTTTGATTACAGCGTAGAAATCGTTAATTCTGAAACCCAACTAGACAAAATTGAACTCGGCTCGGGCGATTATACTATACTAAAAATCAAAGGGAAACCCTATCAAAAATAATTAAAACATCTACGAGAAACATGTTTTATTCTGAATATGGAAAACAATTATCGAAATATAGATTTTAATGAATCGGAATTAACCGAAATTTCGATTAAAGGCGGAAGAGAGCATAATTTAAAAAATATTGACTTAGTTATTCCGCGAGATAAATTGATTGTAATAACCGGATTATCAGGCTCTGGCAAATCAACACTCGCATTCGATACATTATACGCTGAAGCAAACAGACGCTACGTTGAATGTTTATCCCCATACGCCAAACAATTTTTGGGTATGATGCAAAAACCTGATTTAGACACCATCGAGGGTTTATCGCCAGCCATATCAATCGAACAAAAATCAATTAGCCATAATCCCCGCTCAACAGTTGGTACTGCTACGGAAATTTATGATTATCTCAGATTGCTTTTTGCAAAAATCGGAGTTCAATACTGTGTTACATGCGACATACCTGCTATTAAACGCAATAAAGACGATATTTTTCAAATAATTTCCCAAAAGTATAGAGATAAAAAAATACAATTACTTGCTCCGGTAATTAAAAGCCGTAAAGGACACTACAAGGAGTTATTCGAGTTATTAATCAAACAGGGTTTTACTAAAGCACGGATTGACACTGTTATCAAGGATTTGACCTCCGGCATGAAACTCGAAAGATACAATATTCACGATATTGATATAGTTATAGATAGACTTTATGTCACTCACACCCAAGTAAACCGCCTTGATTCATCAATTGAATTAGCTATAAACAAAGGCGAAGGCAGTTTAATTGTACTGTATGAAGACGATTACAAAAATCAAACCGAAGAACTTTTCAGCACTAAACTACATTGCCCGAACTGCGGAAAGTCTTACGAAGAGCCCGCACCCAACGTATTTTCATTCAACTCGCCAAACGGTGCTTGCCCTACTTGTCAAGGTCTTGGCGAAATTAAAGATTTTAACCTCGAACAAATCATTGACAATGCTGAATTATCAATTTATGAAGGTGCAATAGCTCCAATAGGCAAAAAATCTCTCAGTTGGCTATGGACACAACTTGATGTATTTGCTGAAAATAATAAAATTGATTTAAGTATTCCAGTTGAAAGTTTGGAAAGGGAAAAACTCGATTCCATTCTTTATGGTAAAGACGAAGCTATCGAAATCGAACATAATTTCGAACCATCAGGAACCAAATACAAGCATAAATTTATTGGAGTATTGCCAACCCTAAAGCATATTTACGAAAACCCCACAACATATTCCCAAAAAAAGAACATTGAACCGTATTTAATTGATAAAACTTGTCCGACTTGCTCCGGAGGACGCCTTAAACCCGAAAGTGCTTCCATTAAAATTTACAACTACAATATAAAAACACTTTGCCAAACAGATATAAGCGATTTAAAAGACATCATTATCGGTATAGAAAAAAAATTAACTGCAGGGGAGAAATTAATATCCGATTTAATTTTTAAAGAAATCAAAAATCGCCTCACATTCCTTGATAACGTGGGCTTAGCTTATGTACATTTGAATAGACCCCTAAAAACCTTATCGGGTGGAGAATCGCAGCGAATCAGGTTGGCTTCTCAAATTGGCTCGCAATTAGTTGGCGTCATGTATATCTTAGATGAGCCGAGTATAGGATTGCATCAACACGACAATAACAGACTAATTCTTTCACTAAAGGAATTGAGAGATTTAGGAAATACTGTAATCGTCGTTGAACACGATAAAGCTATGATTGAAAATGGCGATCATATTGTTGATATAGGACCCGGAGCAGGTATTCACGGAGGGAAAATAATATACTCAGGGCCAATCAATAAGATTAAAGACACAGACAATTGCCAACTAAACGAATCACTGACGGTACAATATCTCAATAACGTAAGGTGCATCTCAATTCCCAGCACTCGCAGGCCCGGTAGCGGTAAATCAATAGTTCTTCACGGCGCCAGAGGAAATAACTTGAAAAATATTACTCTAAAAATTCCGCTTGGCATGTTTGTTTGCATCACAGGAATGAGCGGTTCAGGAAAAAGTTCTCTCATAAACGATACTTTATACCCGATTTTAGCACGTTACTTGAATAAAAATGCAAGCGCCCTTCCTTTGCCTTACACATCAATTGACGGAATTGAAAATATTGATAAAATTATCGAAATCGACCAATCGCCTATCGGTAGAACTCCACGCTCAAACCCCGCTACTTACACAGGCGTGTTTACTTTGATAAGAGATCATTTTGCTGAATTACGCGAGTCAAAAATTCGCGGCTACAAATCAGGTAGATTTTCATTCAATGTAGAAGGCGGCAGATGCGAAGAATGCCAGGGGGCGGGTATAAAGAGAATAGAAATGAACTTTTTACCCGATGTTTATGTAACATGTGATGAATGCAAAGGGCAAAGATATAATTCCGAAACGCTGCAAGTTAAATTCAAAGGTAAATCAATAGCTTCAGTGCTGGATATGACAGTTGAAGAGGCGAAAGAGTTTTTTACAGATATTCCAAAATTGCAAAAAAAATTAAAAACCATGTTTGATGTTGGTTTGGGCTATATTAAACTTGGGCAACAAGCACCTACGTTATCAGGTGGAGAAGCTCAAAGAGTTAAACTTTCTACCGAATTATCTAAACAATCAACGGGCAAGACTCTTTATTTACTCGATGAACCTACCACTGGATTACATTTTGAAGACATTAATTTACTCCTTAAAATGTTGCATAAGTTAGCCGATAAAGGCAACACAGTTGTAGTAATTGAACACAACCTTGATGTGATTAAAAACGCTGACTGGATTATTGATTTGGGACCCGAAGGCGGCAAATTCGGAGGTCAAATAGTCGCCGAAGGAACTCCCGAGGATATGATTAAAAAAAGAAAAAGTTTGACCGCAAAATATTTAAAAGATGAACTGAAAACATCATGAAAGAAGCAAAGTTTGACCGTTTTTGCATAATCGAACCTATAAGTAACGAACTATCAGTTCAGATGACTGCAACTCCGGGATTAGTAGTAGGAGCCGAATTTAATTTATTCAATGAAATCGAAACAAAACCTTTGAAAACTTGGAAGATGGGGCTCCAAAAAAATGAAACCGTTTATAGAATTATCACTGATAATGCCCGTTCGATTGATAAGTTTGTTCTTGCATGGCAAATTTTATATTGTACGGACAAAATCAATAT
>CAZWXI010000003.1:21615-92715 GCA_964637845.1 uncultured Hyphomicrobiales bacterium
CATGCACCACAAATCACCATGTAAGATGGAATTTAACAAATCTTCCTCCATGTAAGTTTAAATCCTTTGCTGAAATTAATGACTCAATTGTGTTTATGTTGAGGAAATCAAGATGAATGTGTTTAATGGTAAAATAACTTGTTAGTAATACGTTTCTATTTTTTCTATTTTATAATTTTGATTCAACACGGAGTAATAATGAATTTACTTGTATGCGTTTCAAGAGTACCTGACACTGCTACGAAGATATTTGTAGGAAGTGACGGCAAATCAATTGATAGCAAAGGTGTAAAGTACATTCTCAATCCATACGATGAATTTGCTTTAGAAGAAGCCATTCGTTTGAAAGAAAAAAACGGTGGGAATGTAACAGTAATTACAATATGTAATGAAGATGCCAGCGACATTTTAAGAAATACTTTAGCAATGGGAGCTTCGTCTGCAATTTTTATCAAATCACCAAAAGAGCCTGATTCATACCAAACAGCTCATAATATTGCTCAATATGCAAAAGATAAGAATTTTGACATTATCTTTTTCGGAAGGCAAAGCGTTGACTTCGACTCGTTTCAAGTACCGTCAATGACTGCTGAATTGTTAGGATTACCGTCGGTTTCTGTAGTGTCCAAACTTGACATAACCGGTAACGATGTCACAGCAGAAAGAGACATTGAGGGTGGTAAAGAAATTGTTGCAACCACATTACCATGTATAATTAGTACACAAAAAGGCTTAAATGAGCCTCGCTATCCGAAATTACCGGATATTATGAAAGCTAAGAAAAAGCCTATTGATGAGAGTCCGTTTTTTGATGTAGCTTGCGCAGTTGAGGTCTTATCAATGACACTTCCAGAAAATAAGAGGGTAGGCAAAATACTTACTGATTCAGACGCCGACATCAATGAAATCGTTCGCTCATTGCATGAAGATGCTAAAGTTATATAATCAAGGAGACCAAAAATGAAAAAAATATTAATATACCTCGAACCAGTCGGATCATCATTGAAAAGAGTTTCTTATGAATTAATCACGGCAGCAACAAACATCGCTAAAGACACAAATTCAGAATTGTTAGGTATTATAATCGGTGGAACTAATGATGCAATTAATACAGCATCACAATACGGTTTACAACATGTCATTCATGTTGACTATTCACAAAATTATTCCTCAACTGCTTCGGCTGAGATAATCAAACAGGTTGCAGAGCTTGCATCTTGCGATGTAATTTTCTTCTCCGCAAATGCAACCGGATTAGAACTTGCACCGAGAGTAGCAGCTAAACTTGATGCAGGATATATTGCTGATTGTACGGAATTAGAACTTTCAGATGATAATATCGTCGCCACAAAACCAGTTTATGCAGGCAAAGCATTGATAAGAACAAGGATAACCAAACCGAACAAAGTATTTTCGCTAAGACCGAACGTATTCACAGCGGTTAAGAATCCGGTAGAAAATGTGAATATCAAATCCTTTACCCCTACTTTGAACGACAGTCACCTAAAAGCCATAGTCAAGAATTTAGCTAAAAATGAAGGCAAACTTGATGTTTCGGAAGCCGATATCATCGTAAGCGGTGGACGTGGTTTGAAAGATTCAGCCAACTTTCATCTAATTGAACGCCTTGCGGAGGCTCTGGGTGGTGCTGTAGGTGCATCACGCGCAGTTGTGGATGCAGGTTGGAGACCTCACGCTGAACAAGTGGGGCAAACAGGTAAAACCGTATCGCCTACATTATATGTTGCATGCGCTATATCAGGTGCAGTTCAGCACCTTGCGGGCATGTCAAGTTCCAAAGTAATATTGGCTATAAACAAAGATAAAGATGCACCAATATTCAAAGTAGCTGATTATGGTATCGTAGGTGATGTTTTCGATATATTGCCAAAACTTACTGAAAAAATTAAAACCGTGAAATCTTGACAACGCCTTATTAACAGAAATCCGATAGATATTCTCTGTCGGATTTTTTATTATTTTTAGCTCTTGCTGGGTTGAAATATTTTTTTTAACAATTAGTCTTGATTACTTTAATATAAATTTGAAAATATGGAAAAGGTACAATTAGTAGTATTGGGTTTATCAGCAAGTCCAGCAAGCAATAACGCATATGCCTTAATTTTAAAGGAAGTTGACGGAGATAGGCGTTTACCAATAATAATTGGCGCATTCGAAGCTCAAGCAATTGCATTAGAAATGGAAGGTGTCACGCCACCGAGGCCTATGACACACGACTTGATAAAATCCATAGTAGATAGTTTTGGTTCAACACTCACCGAAGTCCACATAAACGACCTCGTTGACGGCACTTTTTACGCAAAACTTGTTTTTGACAATGAAATCGAGATAGATTCTCGCCCATCTGATGCAGTTGCTCTCGCAGTTAGATATGGCACACCCGTATTTGTAAACTCGGAAATCTTGGATATGACGGGAGTGGTCCCACAGAGCGAAGATTCGCCAATGCAAGAAGATGATGATGATGATGACTTAAAGTTTATTAAGGCATCCGAAAAGGAACGCTCAAAACCGCACCCAAAGTCCAGACTCGAACAGATTCAAAACGAATTGGACAAAGCTATAAAGGACGAAAACTACGAGAGAGCCGCCGCATTACGTGATGAATTAAAAAGGCTTTTGGAAAGTTCGTAAAAACAATTTATTTTTGTATTCTTTTTGTGCCGGAGTAGCTCAGTTGGTTAGAGCACCAGAATCATAATCTGGGTGTCGGGGGTTCAAATCCCTCCTCCGGTACTAAGCGGACTTATTGAAATTAAATTAGGAAAAAAGAAAGAAGGACATACCCATTGCTCAAGCATTTTTGCTATATGCCCAGACCAATCACTTATTAATCCACCAAATTGCAATTATATTGGTATGGAGTTGTGTATAAAAATCATTCATGATGGAACAAATCCATTGCCTTCTATTACCAACAATAGTCTTAATGAAAAGAACAATAAAAATTTTGTTAGTTATTTTAGCGATTTGTACGCTAATTATTGCTCTGTTCATTAGTCTTTTTGGTATTTATATACCGTACAATTTAAGAATTGACAAGGGTAATTCCAAATTCAGAGTCGAAAAAATAGATTTAAGAAATCATAAAACACAGAATAATGATGATGTATATTCTATTTCTACATCAGAATTAAAAGAGCTTATTAATTCCTCCGACTCCACATATCAACTTCTTTTCTTTTATAACTTAACTTGTCCATCGGTTAAACATATTGCAAATTTACTGAGCGACACACTAGTTAAACTGGGACTTGTTGAATCATTTCTTATATGTGTTTCAGATAGAACACTTTGTCCTCTGCTAATAGACTTTTTAAAAGAAAAAGACACGAAAAAGTATATAATTGATTCAAAATTATATTATAGTAACTTTTTTGACATTTATGAGCATAATAATAATGCTAAGCTAAATTTTTTAAATGAAATCCGAAAAAATAAATTCTATGATGGAACATATGTGATTTTGTTCAAAAGATGGGATAATATTTTGTTCTTTGATGGCGCCCAATACTATAAGAAATATTGGAAAGAAGGAATGAATAGCAAATTAACAACAGATTTGTTCATTGAGACATTATTAAAGGATATTGCAGGTATAACGAAATATATTGCGAAAATCAAAAAAATCTTCCCCATATTCCTTACTGTACCTACTGTTTTGATGCTACGGCAATCAGAATTTACCGAATTTGAATGAGATATATCCCGACAATCCCGAGATATCTCCTTCGGCAGTTTTGGGCAAGTCTAAGAATGAAATCATGCGGTAGGATGCACCGACTTCAAATCGCATAAACTTAGTTATATTTAGCTCAGCGCCTATTCCCGGCTCAATTATCATGAAAGGTGAGCTTTCGTAAGTGAAACGGTGTTTGTTCCAGTAATCCGGCTCGGCTTGTAAGTATGCACGTGTATAAAGTGCTCCGCCCCCACCAATTAGAAGACTTGTAGTAATGTGAATAATTTTCTGTGGATTGATAATAAATCCGAGACACAATCCGCCGTAACCCATTCTCAGATATGCGTTTGTATCGGGTAATCCGGAAATAAAGTAGTCATCGAGTTTATGGCTTGTTACGACACCGTAACCGGCAATGCCGATGATAAAGCTGTTGTTGATGATTACTCCACCGCGTCCACCTAACAATAAAGCAAATTCGCTGTTTATTGTAGAGAATTTTATATCAGGTGCACCATAGCCTCCCCATGTGACTTCGCCATTCCCGAATAAGGTTTCATGGTTTTCATCCGCAAATAATGTAATACTCAAAAATGCTAATAAAAGTGTAATTATGGCATAATTTTTCATTTCGACCTCTAATTTAAAAAAAATCTAACACAGTGTGTTATACGCTATATTCCTTTTAAAGTTTCAATCTTTAACAAAAATAAAATCGTGTGGGGGACAAAAAAAATTGTAATAGTCAACATTTAATCTTTTTGAGTACGCCGTACATACTCTTCTTTCTGCTCTCGCTCCATCGTTTACTCCTTTTATGTAAACCTTTTTTAGGACGGGGCAGTGAAAACAAAAAAGCTGTCTATTTCGGACAGCTTTTCTATTAATCAAAATTTCGATTAAGTACCCAGTTCGCCTTTAATCTGCGCGACCCAAGCTTTGATTCTGTCTTCGGTCTGGTCTTCTTGATTGTCTTGGTCTATACCTAGCCCATAGAATTTCCCGTTATCCGCCAATCCTACTGAAGCAGAAAACTCATAGCCGTCTGTAGGCCAATAACCAAATATAGTTCCACCGTTTTTCAATACCGGCTTAGCCAATATCCCAATGGCATCGAGGAAATTGTCAGGATAGCCGTCTTGGTCACCTAGTCCAACAAATCCAACTTTTTTCCCTGAAAAATCAAATGCTTCAAATTCTCCGAAAACAGCATCAAAATCATCTTGCAATTCACCATCATTCCATGTTGGTACTGCAATTACGATGTTGTCATACTTGCTCATATCATCAACTGAAGCGCTTGACATGTCATTAACTTCTACTTCAAATCCATTGCTTTTGAGTTCCTTTTCTAGGATTTCAACTACTGTTTCCGTGTTGCCGGTATTTGTACCGAAAAAAATGCCTATCAACATATAAATTCTCCGATTTTGTGAATAAGTTATAAATATTTCAAATTAATCAAAAAAACAAATACAAATATAAATTTTGTGACAACAATAGCAAAAAAAACGCAACCTTTTGGATGCGTTTTTTTCAAAATATAGAATTTATTTAGTCTGAATCTTGAATCATGCGGTGCAAGCCTTTCTTGTCTAAAGTTTTTATAGCTTTGGCTGTTGCTTTGATTGTAATCCAACGCTTTTCTTCAGGTAGCCAAATGCGTTTTTTCTGAAGATTTGGTAAAAATTTTCTGCGTGTTTTGTTATGTGCGTGCGATACGTTATTACCTGACATTGGTTTAGTACCTGTTAATTCGCATACTCGAGCCATTTTATTCTCACTATTGAATTTCTAACAAAAGTACAAAAGTACAAAAGTTTTATTTTAAAAAAAAACCTACAAGCATTTTTTTATATTTTCAAGCATACTTGATATGTTTTTATCCCAATCAAAATACTCTTCAACAAAAATTCGTCCGCATTTACCCAGTTGAATAGCTTTATGGGGCTCATGCATCAGTTCAGATATAGCTCTAACAAAAGAATCTTTATCGTCGGCAATAATGATTCCGTTATTTTTTATTTTAGGGATTCCTTCTGCGGCAATAGAAGTTGCAATAACAGGCATTTCCATCGCAAGTGCTTCCAAAATTTTGATGCGTATTCCGCTTCCAACAAAAAGCGGAGCTACAAAGATGAGGGATTTGTTCATATATGGTATTATGTCATCTACATAGCCATGAAAATAACTATTGTTGATACTTTTATTCAGTAACCGGATGGGAGTTCCTTTTCCGATAATGTTAAGTTTGGTAGCGGGAAACAATTTTACTACCTCGGGCATGACTTGATTAACAAACCATTCAATCGCATCAAGGTTGTGAATCCATCTAAAAAAAGCAATGTGCAGTAACTCATTTATGTTTCTTTGAAGCTCCGAATTTGGATTGAACTTCTCGAAATCTACTCCCGGGTAAATCGTAATGAATTTGCCATCGGGTGCCATATTCTTTGCAATTTTCAAATCTTCATCTGTAATTGTAAAGCATATATCAAATTTCGAAAACATATCGGCTTCGTTTTTACCGAGCAGTTTTGCTTGCCGGGCAACATAATGTCTTTTTGGGGTTAAAATGCTTAAAACATCGGCATATCTTTGCCAAATTATATGTTCAATGTTGTGTAACCTTAAAAATGCTGGAATTCCAAGAATCATTTTGAAATACAATGCTAAAGGCGCTGTACATGAATGTTCAGCTTGAATAAAATCGTAGTTTTTATTCTTAATGATATTTGATATAGTAGTCTTTAAAAAATCGTTATAATACTTTCTCAAATAGATTGGATAACCGTCAAAAACAGACTTAAATATTCGCATCGGAGAATTTTGGGTCGAATAGTTAATAACATGAACTTTGGCGTAGTTTGATAAATGTTCAATGTGCTTCGTGTCAATTTTATTTTTCGAAAAAGTTATAAAATCAATTTCACATCCAAGTTTATGATATTGCTTTACTATATTATAAATGCCTATTTTCCCACCATCATCAGCTGGATATACAAATTGGGGGGACAGGTACAAAATTTTCATTTTTGCGTGAAAAATTTTTTTAATTTAAGTTTAGCAAAGCTTGTTAAATAAATCCATATCTTTTTTAACTCGCCAACGTTCATGGTCACTTCGGCAATTTTGTTTTTGGGGATTGGCATGTATTCATCACGACGAGTGGCAATTGCTACTGGTATTACACTCATGTAACCTTCGATGAAAGCTCCAATGGTAATTTTCATTCTCAGAGCTTCAAATAGTTGTAAAAAGCAAAAAACTTTTGTACGATATACGGCACTTAAAAACGGAAAATATTTCCAAATGTATCTAACGTATTGCTTCGTCATTTTCACCCATCTTGTAGGTTTGAGCCTTCCACCTATTGATGCAAAATGCAATACACGAATGCTTGGAAAGTATCTTATTTTAAAACCGGCGATAATGGAGCGAGTACAGAAATCCAATTCTTCATGCCCCCATTCCCAAAATCCGCCTATTCTATCATAGACCCTACGTCTGATTGCCGCTCCAACTCCTATGAAATAGTTTGCCTCATAACCGTTAGGAGGTACATTAGTTTTGTCATGTACAAACGGATACCAATTCCAAACACCATAATTGTCTTTTACGTTGATACATTCACAACTAATTACATCTATATCTTCAAATTTCTGAAAAACTTCAACAACTTTTGAGAACTCCTCATCGGTTTCTGGACTTGAATCGTCGTCAGTTCGCCATATGATGTCGCCGTCTGATATTTCAATGCCAATGTTTATACCCCGGATGTCAAGATTATCCGGTAGTCGCAAATACTTGATGTGGGGAAAATTCGAAGTCATCATAGATTGGGTATCGTCTTCGGAAGCATTATCTATTACGATGATTTCTTTATTTTCGTACGTCTGCGACAAAAAGCGATTAATCGTAAATTTTAAATCTTCGCTTCTGTTTCGGGTTACTATGATGACACTAATTTTCATATTACGTATATTACTTATTTTGACAATTCAAAAATAAGGAAATGTTTTTAACAAAGCCACTGTTTGGATGAGAATGCTATTGATGAGCCGATGGACACAATTTCGCGATTTTACATTCAGTACATCTTGGCCTTCGAGCTATACAAGTGTTTCTACCGTGATTTATGAAATAATGGGTAAATGTGGCCCATATATCGCGTGGAATAAGTTTCATTAAAGCATGCTCTATTTTAACGGCATCAGTCGTTGCGACAAAGCCAAGTTTGTTACTGATTCTTATGACATGTGTATCTACTACGATGGCTGGTGTATCAAAGCAATGCCCGAGAATTACATTTGCGGTTTTTCTCCCTACTCCCGGCAATTTTACCAAATCATCGAGATGATTGGGTACTTCTCCGTCAAATTCATCAATAATCATTTTGCAAGCCAATCGAATATTTCTAGCTTTCGTCTTATAAAAACCCGTCGAAAAGATATCTCGTTCGAGTTCTTCGGGATCAACAATCAAGTAGTCTTGAGGTATTTTATACTTCTCAAAAAGCGTTTTAGTGACAATATTAACCCTATTGTCAGTGCATTGAGCAGAAAGAATTGTAGCAATTAGTAGTTCAAATGGGTTAGTATGTTCCAATTGAATTTTCACATTAGGATATACGCTTGCGAGAACGTCAATCACTTGAGCCATTCTCTGCTTTTGGTATTTGATGTTCTTGGAAAACTTTTTTGTCATTGTTGGTTTTTGATTGAATTACATATTGAATCAGCAGAGTTTCTATAATAAACGTAGGTGGGTAATTTTGTCTTTGCAATAGTGATGCCGGAACCGACAGCCTTATTGAAAAACAGTGTATCCTCACCATATTCTACTGCTTCAAAACCGTTTAATTTCGATTCAGGAGAATTTCTGATGAAAAAAGTACCCCCTATGATGCATTCAGTTAAATGAATTCTATTTTCTCTATCATGCATGTCGGGAACATATTCGTTACCAATAATTCTAACTCCTCCATGCAGAAGCTCGATGTACGAATTTTGATTAAGAATATCCGCTCTCAGTTCCAAATGTTGAGGTTCGTATTCATCATCAGAATCGAGAAATGTTATGTATATTCCAGAAGCGGCAAGTAAACCGGCATTTTTCGAAAGTGCCTGTTTACGATTAGAATGAAAAAGGTACCTGAACCTATAATCTGAAGTAATATAGTTTTTAATTACATCAAAAGTGCTATCGCTACTGCCATCGTCAACTATTAAGCATTCCCAGTCTAAAAATGTCTGATTCAACAAAGAAGTGATTGCTCTTTGTAACAGATTAGCTCTATTATACGTCGTAAGGATGACTGAGTAAAAAGGAATCCGATTTTGATTAACCGATATTAACATGGATATTACACAATTTTGGACAATTTGTTCTGCTAATTCAATAGTTCTATCGGTAGAACAACTAAAGAATTTTGAACGTTATCACAATGAACTCCTTTATTGGAATTCAAAAGTAAATTTAATTTCACGGAAAGATGAAGCTAATATTTTTGAAAAACATTTTCTACATAGCCTATCGATTCTAAAATATATCAAAATACCGGCTAAAGCCGGATGTCTCGATATAGGAACCGGTGGTGGGTTCCCTGGATTGCCCATTAAAATTGCTTGTCCAAATACTCATATGACATTGGTTGATTCAATCAAAAAGAAAACAACTGTAACAAATATGTTTGCCTCTCATACAGGTTTGAGAAATATCAAAGTTTTAACGAAGAGAGCCGAGGAGTTAAGAAATTCTAAAGATTTTATCTTCAAATTCGATTTCATTTTTGCTAGAGCTGTTGCAAAATTATCTAATCTTGTTTCTTGGACATACGATTGCCTAAGAAACGATGGTCTTTTCGCTTTTTTGAAAGGCGGCAATTTGGATACTGAAATTCAAGAACTACTGATTGAATTTCCAAAATTATCTGTGAAAATTGAGCCACTCGATATATTTGGATGCGATTCATTTCTTAAAGATGATAAGAAAATCGTTTTTATAGGTAAGAAGCCGCTTGAAATTAATGATAAACTCTTACGTCATCACATAAAACATTAGTTCGATGCATCCTATGATTAAGATATATATAACAGCACTGATACTTGTGATTTTTTGCGGAGAAGCATTTGCTCAACAAATTTCCTCAGCGTTTAGAATAGCTCGGGTTAAGTATTCAGGGGGCGGAGATTGGTACAATGACCCCTCAGCCGAAGTTGAGTTATTGAAATTCGTACAAAGAAATACAAATTTGCACGTCGAACCTATATATGAATTTGTAGATTTGTCCTCGGATAAAATATTCGAGTATCCATTCATGTTTCTAACCGGGCATGGAAATGTTAATTTGACTGAAAGTGAAGTGCGCAGATTAAGAGCTTACCTTCAAAATGGAGGGTTCCTCTACATTGATGATGATTATGGTCTTGATACCTTTATACGCAAGGAAATGAAAAAAGTATTCCCGGAGCAGGAATTTGTTGAGGTGCCTTTTTCTCATGGTTTATTTTCCTCGCATTTTAAATTTCCAAACGGTGTACCGAAAATACACGAACATGACGACAAAAAACCTCAGACATTCGGACTTTTCCATAGAGGACGTTTGTGCGTTTTATATACTTATGAAACAAATCCGAGCGATGGTTGGCCCCCGCCAACTGTACACAATACGCCACCCGAAAAACGTGAACACGCATTGAAATTCGGAACTAATATTATAGTTTGGGCATTATCAAATTAAGGAAGCCAATGAGAATCGATAATTTAAATTTTTCAGAATTAGTAAACAAAGTTAAATCAGTAAGACGACTCGAAACTGGGGTTCTGTTGTTGACATCACTACTAAACACTTTGGCTTATGGATTTACGATGCTTTTCATATCAGTGTTAATTGAAGCTATTGCACACGGAAGCAGTACATTTCGGACATTCTTAATGGCTGTAACGGTAGGTTCGTCAGTTGTAATTACTTTTTGGCTGATAAGTCCGCATATACTACGTGCTTTGGGAATAAAATACGAACCCTCAGAATATGATATAGCACTTAGGATAGGCCAATATTATCCTAAAATCAAAGATAACCTCTGTAATGCGATGCAACTTGTGCCTTTTATTGATAATCCGCGAGGCTCATCACCAGAGCTTGCTTTCGCCGCTTACAAAAGTGTTTATGAGAATGTCCGGGATTTGAATTTTAATGTAATTATTGACCGTGAAAAGTTTAAAAGAGCCGGGATAATCTTCTTCTCTATTGCCTCCATTACAATTTCAAGCATAGCAATATTCAACTCTACCCTTGGCGAGTCATTATTAAGACTCTCTAAGTATTCGACATCTTTTTTACCGCCCATTCCTTTTACGATTGATATCGAACCCAAAGATGAAACTATCTTAAGGGGCGAGAATGTAACAATTAAAGTTATTGTAACCGGAGATATACCCGATAAGATTTATTTGAATTTTAAAGAAGAACTACAATCAAATTTTGATGAAATCGAACTAAAGCCAAATGAAAACGGTGAATATGCCTATAATTTGAGTTCATTGAAAAGTACTATTAGCTTTTTTGGTTCAACATCATGGTTCAACGAGGATATTTTGACGCCAGTCGGGACAATCAAAGTAGTTGATAAACCCGTTATAAGGTCAATTTCTGGAAGATTGATATACCCTTCATACACAAACAACCAACCACGCTATTTTGATGAAAAAAATGGCGATATATCTGCTCTAAAAGGCAGTAGAGTAGAGTTAACCGCGTACAGCAGTAAAGAGGTTGTGTCTGGCAATATCGTTTTCATATCAGTCTCAAATGAGAATCATGCCGATAACACTTCAATCCTTGATACTGTAAGATTTAGTCTGAATACATCCGGCACAGAATTGACTGGTGGATTCAAAGTAAGCAGGTCAGGCTATTATTACATAGAAGTAGTTGACAACGATGGTAATTATAACGAAGAGCCTATCAATTATTCCGTAATTTCATCAATAGATGAGTATCCCAGAATTAATCTACTTGAACCTGAATTTGACGTGCAAATCAATGCCAATGCACTATTGCCCGTTAAAGCAGTCATAAGTGATGATTACGGTATATCCAGACTTAAATTATATTATCGCATGGCTTATTCGCCCTATGCGGTGCCTGATGAGAAATTTACATCTACTGAAATCAATTTTGTAAAAGACCAACTCGATTTTGAAATAAATTATCTGTGGGATTTAAACAAATTGGGTATAATGCCCGAAGACATATTTGAATTTTATCTTGAAGCAGCCGATAACGATATAATAAGCGGTCCAAAAACTTCACGAACTCAAACGCTCAAAGTAAGACTACCTTCACTGTTTGAAGTACAAAAGGAAACCGAATTGACACAGGAGTATATTGAAAAAAATCTTGATAAACTGTTGAAAGAGACACTTGAAGTTAAGCGAGATTTAGAGGAGTTAAACAGGGACATTCTCAAAGACAAGAATCAAGAACCCTCTTGGCAACAAAAGAAAAAAGCCGAAGATTTGGCAAAACGCCAAGAAGCATTGCGTCGTGAAATGAATAAATTGAGCAATGATTTGCAAGATGCAACGCAAAAAATGGAAGACAATAATCTTATTTCACAAGAAACGTTAGAAAAATTTAGAGAACTTCAGAATTTAATGAAGCAAGTTGATTCTCCCGAACTTAGAAGAATGCAACAAAGAATGCAGGAAGCCATTCAAAACATGGACCAAGAAACTTTGAAAAAAGCTCTTGAGCAATTTCAATTTAATGAGGAGCAATTCCGCAAGAGTATTGAACGTACGATGAAAATTCTCAAAAGGATCCAAGCTGAACAAAAAACCGATGCACTTAGGCAAAAAGCAGAAGATTTAGCCCGCAGACAAGAGGAATTACTCAATGATACAAAGAATTCAAATCCTCAAGATAACAAAGCTCAGAATGAATTATCAAAAAGGCAGGAGAAATTGGTTAATGAATTCGAGCAGTTAGAAAAAGAGCTAGATGCACTCAACGACTTATTGTCTGAAATTGGTGAAGAACAATTGCGGAATAACGAATTACAATCTGCAAGGAATGACCTTAATCCTCAAGAGACAAAATCTGAAATGTCTCAGTCAGAAAAGTCTCTTAAATCAGGAGATTTTAACAAATCTCAACCGTCGCAGAAAAAAGCCGCTGAGAATCTGAGAAAGTTCTCTCAAAAAATGGCTCAAATGAAGGAAAACATGAAACGGCAAGGGATGGAACAAGCAATACGGCAAATGCAAAAATCCCTCGATGATGTACTTGAGCTTTCCAAAAATCAAGAAAATATAAGAAATAAAACTTCGAGAAGCGATTTTAATTCAACACAATTACCCCGACAAGCGCAACAGCAAGCTGAATTATTCGAATCACTTGCCAATGTGACTAAAGCAATGTCAGAATTATCCGAGAAAAGCTTTGCAGTAACGCAAGAAATGGGCAATGAAATTATCAATGCACTCAACGAAATGAGAAATGCTGTTGAAAGCATGGCTGACAGAAATGTTCGACAAGCTAATCAATCGCAAAGTGGTGCCATGAGTTCACTAAACAGAGCCGCATCGCAGATGCAGGAAATGCTACAAGCAATGAAAGACCAACAAAGCGGTTCGTGTAATAATCCGGGTGGTGAAGGTGAAGGCGAAGGTCAAGGTATGGGTTCAGGTGGAATGGGAATGTCTCAAAAGATGCAAGAGATCGCCGCTCAGCAGCAAGCGATTAATCAAGCGTTACAAGAAATGATGCAAGGCGGTTCCGGGCAAGGTGGTCGTGAGCAAATGCAAAGACAAGCCGAAATGGGACGTTTGGCAGATAAGCAAGGGCAAGCTCAAAAATCCTTGGAAGAATTAGCCGAAGAACAGAAGCAATTTGCCCCTAATAAGGAAAAGCTCGGCGAATTAAATCGCATTGCGAAAGAAATGCAGGAAATCATGTCAGACATCAGCAATAATAATGTAACTCCCGAAACGCTAAAAAAGCAAGAAAGAATACTTTCGAGACTTCTTGATGCCTCAAAATCAATTCATGACAGAGACTACGAAAAAGAACGAAAAGGCGATCGAGGCAGAGACATTTTCGGGAATAATCCGAATGAAATAGATTTGTCAACGCAAGAGGGCAGAAATGAGTTGATGAAACAATTGCTCGAAAGAAGTAGTAGGTCTTTTTCAAAAGATTACGAAAATCTCATTAGAGCGTATTTCAATAGCTTAGAAAATACCACTATTCAATAAATAATATAGATATTGATTTTATTTCAGCCGTTTTTAATTATTGCATCGATTATTTCAAGAATATCAGCCCAATCAGTTACAATTTCATCTGCAATGGTGCCATTATAGCCGTCACGATGAATTGTTGTAGGATCCCCCGCAAATTTTATGGCATACATCCCAAGCTGCTTTGCCCCCTTTATATCGGTTTTTTCGATGTCTCCGATATGAAGAGATTGCTCGGGGGTTGCTTCAAGTTCGCTTAGAACTTTCATGAATGCATTTGGATGCGGCTTGGATACACCCGTTTCGTCGCTAAAACTAAATGATGTAAAGCAATCTAACAAATCATGTTGGTCAAGTAGCTTTTGTAATGTTACACCGGGTGTGAAGCCTGTGTCAGAGACAATACCAAGTTTGTAACTACGAGCTAATTCTCTGATTACTGGACCTGCATTACAAATTAGTTTAGGCGGATAATTAATAACTGAATCTGAAAACACCTGAGTAACTCTATCAATAGATGATTCTGTATAAGGCAAGCTTAAATAATTCCAGAAGAATTCTATTGTATCTTTTGGCTTGGGAGTTCTTTGCTGATTAATCCAAATGTCATTGAAATATTCCCACGAAGCGGCAAGAGCATTCTCAAAATCTTTAGTAGTTACGCTAACTCCTTGATGAGCAATTTCATTGACCAAAGTGTGGTATCTAAGGGCATTTCTTTCTTTGCCTCCTGAAGAATCAAATATTGTATTCCAAAAATCAATTGTTATTACTTTAAGTTTCATTTTTCGTAGCATCATTAAATTTATAGCCACGAAGTTGAAAAGGTAAAATTTTATTTATATTTGAAATGTTGCTGTGTAACAATATTGTTTTGCCTGTGTTTTTTAATTATATGTTAAAGTTAAACTTTTTGAATTTTTTTTTATTTATATCTTGTGCTTTTATATTAAAATCTCAGGATGAAAAGCCATTTCTGATAGATTTTGGAGATGAACATGTAACAGATGAGCAAATCGGAACTCTAACAAGAGGTATAAATCACTTCCAAATGTATCTTTCTCCAGGTCAGACAATAAACGATAAAAGAAGTGAATTACTTATTAACACTGTGAATGGCAATGTCTTCTATCGCAGAAATGATATTCTAATACATGGCGCCCCCTTCCCTATTAGCGTATCATTTTCTTACAACAGTACAAGCAGTTTTAAAGGAAGATACGGATATAAATGGCAATTTTCTTACAATATTCAATATGTAGCAAACAACTTCAACAGCAATTTGATTATTCATCTTAGTGACGGTAAAACCGAACTCTATATAGCACAAGATAGCGTATATATTCCTTTTTATGGAGCAGAAGGTAAACTTAAATTTAAAGATACGGCACTCTACTATCAGGCGAATTCAATGAAATCACTGCAAATCGAAAAGCCACTTGATTTGAAATTTGGAGGTGTTGGTCATAATTATATAACACGTATTTCAGATATGTTTGGAAATGCCATAGAACTAGAATATATCTCGAAAAGATTGAGCCGAGTTATTTTTCCTAACAATGGCACCCTTGAACTATCATACGAAAAGGAGCTATTGGCAGAAATTAACTATTCGAACGCATACAAAATTAATTTCAAGTATGACGAAAGTGAAAATTTAATAGAAGTTAATCATCCGTCAGATGAAACTTACAAATACGAATATGATACTGAATGCAATTTGCTGACAAAAATCATCTATCCCGATGGGCGGCATGTTAAGATAGATTATGATAATAATCTTGCAGTTTCCGGGCTTCTAATAAACGATTCACTTCAGTACACATTTGATTTAAACTTGCAATCTGACAGCTTTGATGCAAAATTACCAAATGATTGGACATATAGTTTTTTGAGTGATAGTTTGTTTAGAACCATTGCAAAATCTGACCCGGCAGGCAATATAACTGAATATCAATATGATTTGAACAATAGATTGATTGCCATTGAACGTCCCGGCGAAGCAACTACACGCTATTTCTACAATGATGACGGCTTAATGATAATTAAGATAGACCCTCTTAATAGGCAATCATCATACTCATATTCAAAATTGGGGTTGATAGAAAGTTATACCGATGCCGAGAATAATACATGGAATATTTTGAGGGACTTTTATGGAAAAATCAAAGAAATAGCATCAGTTAGTTATTCTTATCGTTATTCATTTGACGAATCCAATCGCTTGACAACTTTTTCTTTCGGTGATTCGAAGTTTCATTTTGAAAATGACAAACAAAGAAACTTGCTTCGGATCAGCTTTGATAGGGACATCATTTATGACTTTAGATTCGATAAATTTTCAAAATTAACATCACTCACCAAACCGGATAGAAGTTTATATCTATTTGATTACGACAAAACTGGAAATATGATTGCAATATCATATCCAAACGGAAGCATAAGGAAATTTGAGTATGACAAATCAGGAAGAATTTTAACCTTGACCGAGCGTGACAATACAAAATTTACTTTCGGATACGATTACGCAGGGCGCTTTAACTCATATACATTAGCTAATACTTTATATTTCTCTATTAAATATGGTTCCTTTGGAAACTTTTCGATTTTTAGAGGCACGCAAGTTTTAGGAGATTATCATTACGGAAAAAATTTCAAGCTGACTGGGCTGTTAAGTGCTTACCATCAATCTTTTGACTACGATGAAAGAGATAATTTGATAGTTCATAAAATTGAAAACGATATATTCAAACAGCAGAGATTTAATCTGAATGATGAACTTATCGAACGTAATCAAGGAGGTTCTGTACAAACATTTAGGTATGATAAAATGTCGCGACCGGTTAGCATTGCTTCTGCTATTGGAAGATATGAATACACTTGGGACGAGCTGTCAAATTTAAAGCAAGTTCTTGCGCCCCATAATTTGGGGTTCTATATCAAATATAATCTTTTTTCGCAGCCGGAGAGTATTTTACGACAAAACTCAAGTTTTATAACTTATGGTTATGACAAAATTGGTAATCTGATATTAATCAACAAAAGTGGCGGTGACAATATCACCCAAAATTATGACATATCTGGTAATCTTATAAGAACGACAAAAAATAATTTAGTACCTGTTAATTATACTTACGATTTAGGGGGACTAATAAAAACTATTAATAATGGTCTAATGAGTTTAGAATATGACTATGATAATTGCGACCGAATAACGACTATAGTCCGAAATGGCAAGAGTTTTAAGCAATATAGTTACAATAATATTGGAAAAGTTAGCGACATCATTTCTTACAATGCAAAAACCAGTTATACTTACGATAATCTTGGTAAACTAAACTCAGTCACTAATAATGGATTAACTCACCGATTTAATCATTTCCCTCGTTCACTTGTTGTTTCATATTTCAATGCTTTCAACTATCAGTATTCATATAATGAACGTGGTTTGTTATCAACTATAACAAATCCTGATAACGACGAACTGCGATTAATCTATAATTCCAATTTCAGGTTAAATGAAATTTTTCTTGATAACGATAACAGATTTAAAATCGAATATACGGGTGGAAGTTTATTAAGTTCAATGATTGATGGAACTGATAGAAGATTCAATTTTTACTATACAAACTCAGGAAGGCTATTAAGCATTACTGACCCAAACTTCAACTCAACCGGTATCATTCATGATATTTACGGCAATATAACATCCTATTCATTACCGGGTAATGCTACTATCTCGTTATCCTATGATAAAGACCGTATTGAAAAAATCATTTTTCCGGGGAATGATTCGCTTAAATACTCCTACAATCAATATGGAGATTTAATTAGCATAACTAACGAAAAGAACAATACAACTTACTATCAGTACAATACATTCGGTAAATTATCTAAAGTTGGTGATAATTCACTTTCACAGTATTTCTATTACGATGATAATTTAAGAACGTCAAAAATAGTACTAAATTATGATTCTTTAAAATTTTTATATGATGATAACAAAGTTATCGGGATCACACTAAACGATTTGAAATTCGACTTACAATATACCAACGATAGATTAAATAGCATTTCCATTAATTCCAAACCCATTGTTACCATAACTTATGATGATTTCGGTTTACTTGCTTCTTTTACTAATAATTTCGGTTTCAAAGAAACTTATCAAAATTCCCACATAGGTTTAATAAATAAAGTTACTGATTTTATCAACAATGATATTGATAAGTTCTATGATAAATTGGGTAGAATTTTAACTATCAGGTATTCTCATGGCTCATTAGAGAGGTTTGGATATACCAAAAATGGTCTATTAGAAAGTTTCAGAAATAGAGATTTTTCGGAGTTCTTTGTTAGGTATAATAAAAGCAATTTACCCATTAAGTTCATTATCAACAGATTCGATTCATTGACTTTTAATTACAACTCCTCGGGAGATATTGTTGAAATAATCAATCCATCGGGGACAGCAAACAAATTTCTTTACAATACTTTGGGTCAGTTGTCAGCATACATTGCCCCAAATAGCTCTTCAATCAATTTCCTTTATTCAAAATCTGCTAACGAGATTAAAGTTTTCACAACAATCGGTGACACCACTTCTTATGGTTTGGATAGATACAATCGAATAGTTTACATGAGAGACAAATCTGGAAGAACTTTCTTAAATAATCGTGGTCATACAGGTACATTATTCAGTAAAACAATTAATTCCGATACAACATACTCAATCAACTACGATAAGAATTTCAGAACAACTGAAATCAAAAAACATGACTTGATACACAGCTTTGAGTATGATTTAACCAATTTTGCGCCGAAATCAATATTGTTAAATGGCACGAAATATACCTTTAGTTTATCGGGTAATTCCATTAATTTATATCAACAAAATCATCTTAATTCAACAATTAACTTTGACGGTAAATTATTACCTCGTAAGCTGGATTTTCCGCGAATTGGCAATTATTATTACACATATGATGAAAACTTTAATTTAAGTCAGCAGATTGACGATATAATACACCCGAACACTTTTCAATTTTCTCCGTACGGTAATATTCTCGGGTTCATGAGAAACACAATTTTGTTCCCATTTGAATATGACATTAAATCAAATCTCGTCAAGTCAACCAGCCCAATGATAGATTATTCATTCTTCTATGACAATAATAATAATTTGATTATCGCAGGATTGCCTACTTCATTCGAGTTGAATTTCGATTATAATACGGCTGACCGCCTCAAAACAAGAACTGACCAGTCCGGAAGCATAAACTATTATGAATATAATAAGATGGGCAAAACAGAGCGATACTCAAATCCATCTCTGTTTGTAAATGAAATAACTCTTGAATATGATTTAGCCGATAGAGTTAAAACTCAAAACACGAAATATGAGCAATCTGTAAATAAAGCAATCTTTTCTTATGAACCATTGAACAGGTTAGACCAAATCATTTATAAAGACAAAATATATCTTGAGGTAAAGCGAAACAAGTTTCAAAGAATCGATACATCGTATTCTGCAAGCGGGATTAAAATTATTTCCAAATATGATGAATTCCATAGACTAGTGAGTTTAGAGTATCCCAACAATATAAGTATATCATATGAATACGGTATTTTTAATAAAGTCTCAAAGATTACTGTTAAGCAAGCTTCTATTATTCAAGAAGTCTATAACTACGAATATGATAATTTAGGGCGGCTTATAACAGTCAAGTCCAACAATGACTCAATAGTATTTAAAGCAACTTACACGAGCCGCCATCAATATAAATCTTTTGAATCGGAAAATGGGAAAATGAATTTCACCTATAACTCAGGGGCCCGTTTAGTTTCACTAACAGAAAATGAAATTAGTAGAAGTATAGGTTATGGGGCTTATTCAATTTTTCCAATTCGTATCGGTAGCCACAAAATCACTTCAACAAGCAAAGGAAACGTAACCTCGATTTCTAAAGATAACAATGAAACACTATACTATTACGATAACGAGAGTAAATTAATCGGGATGATAGATACAACAGGCGTTTATACTTCTTTTCATTATAATCCACTTGGCAAATTGGTTAGAATAATATCAACAGATACCATCGATTTAGAATATGTAAAATTTAGGGATAATGACCTTTTTTATCCCCAAATAAATGTCAATGGCTTAAAAAAAGCTACATATTACTACCAAGAATTGTTTGATGCTATGATACCGCTTAGTGCAAAAATAGACGGCACAACTTTCACCTTCATTGAAGATGAATTCGGTAATCGGTTGGGATATATTGCAAGCGATTCATTAATTTTAGAACCTCGATTTGATTATTTCGACTTTAGTTCGCCAAACGAATTTATACCAACCCGCCGATTTATACCAATTGTAGGAACAAATTTAAAGTATGACGGCGATAATTTTTATAATGCTGATTTAGGAATGTACATAACAAATAACAACAATAAGTTCGGCTATTCATCACCTTTCTTGGAACCAATCTGTACAAGTGACAAAGATGAAAAATTTACAAATCAAGTTTCATATCAAATAGATTCGAAACTAATAATTGGTGGTTCTGAACGACATTCTAAACACATCGACAAGATACTTGATGGTAACATACTTTCAAATTTGGTTAAGAACGAAATAAATACTCAATTTAATAATTTTTTAACTTTCAAAGTATCAGCCGATGTCAAAGAGCCAAAAGCCAAGTACCCCTTGCTTATGCCCAACGATATTCTTCAAGTTCTTTATCTTGATATAATCAATGCCCCATGTAATCGAAATATTGAATTGATGCCCGAAGGAATATCTTATCTTTCTGATACCGTATTCCAAAAAGCCTATCAGGGAATTAATATTGACAAGCTCATTAACCTACCTAAGCAAAATTCTTCTAATCTTGAAAATATTCTTGAAATACTTAAATATTTAGATTATTCTGGTGATGACCAGTTGGTAAGAGTTTTGAATTTAATAAGAAGAATTTTAAACATAGGAGAAATCATCTTACCCTCGAACGTAATTGACATATCCCCTATTAATGCATCTTTAGGATTTGTGGATTCTGTTTTAAAAGCAGAAGATTATGTCCACAAAATTATCACAAGTAGCCAAGAAATTTCACCGGTCCAGCAATCAATTGATAATGTTATCAAGGTTTTAGAGCAATACAAAAATTCACTCAAGCCGCCCACGAAACAAGATAATTGTATTGCGGTTGATATTTTATCACCAACAATTAAGAGTTATAAGCCAAATTATATTTATACTGATTACACACCCTCGATATATTATGATTTCATGGATGTTCAGTACTCCAATTTCAGTAGGATTTTTAGTGTAATTTCTAACTACAATAAACCTTTCAGATTACTGCCTTCATTGAATTACGACAGCAATATTGTATTGCCCATTTATTTTGATACACTTGACGATATAAACTTGAAATATCTCAGACCTGTGTTCAAAAATTATTTTGACTTTTTACGTTAATATATAGTATTTAGGATTAGAACTAAACCAACTTTCATGAAAATTATCAAAAAACTACAAATTTCAGCAGTTGTCATTCTGATTTCCATCCATTGCAGTGGATGCTCAAGCAGTTTACCAAAAGCAAAGTATGATATCGAATATATACTTGCAAAAGATTTCATTGTACCAATCGATACTAGCTATTTAAAGAAAGTGGCTATCAGTCATGTTGTTCGTGGCTCATCACTTCAAAATAAAGACGAACACGCATTGGCGGCTCTTGAGTTTTTAGATGCCTTACGGCACGATGAAAGCGCAGGTATTTACTTTGCTCTCGCCAATTCGTATCGAAAGACATATAAATTCGAATTAGCCATAGATGCATTAAAGAAAGCTCTTACTTTGAATAATGATTTTGAACCCGCCTATATTTTATTAGCTGAAATACTACTTCCGTTAAAGCAATACCAAGAAGCAATACGCATTCTTGAATTATGTTATGAAAAATTCAAACGCGAGGAAATGCTGCTTTACATTGCAAGTGTATATGAGTACTTCGATGCAAAGAAAGCTCTTGAATACTACGACAGAATACCTAAGGATAAACTTGATTTATATACACTACACAAAATCGGAGAGCTTGCTCGCTCGATTGAGGATTTTGAACGCTTTACCAATGCATTAAATCTAATGATAGAAAAAGCTCCCGATAATTATGCCCCACATTCCGGATTGGTGGAATATTATTTAATGATTGATTCACTAAAATCAGCTTTGGATATGGTTATTTCAACTGAAAAACGGTGGACTTTCGAGCAACAAAGAGCATTATACTCACAAATAGGCATATATTTTTTAAATCGCCTGTTCCCTATTGATACAACTCAAGCAATACGATTCATAAACAAAATTGACAATAGATTCGAATTTGAAGATTTTTTGCGATTTACTGCAGGTACCGTTGCACAACAAATTGGTGATACAACAAAAGCAGACAAACATCTAGGGCATTTGCTGCGTAATTCCGATAACGAAGCATTTAGTCCTGTCGAAATTGCACGTGTTTACTTATTTGGAAATCGTTACGATAAAGTACTCTCTACATTACTTAATTACGATAATATTGAACAAGATGCAAGGGTCCCTCATTTCATTGGAATAGCGAAAATGCAGACCAATCGCTATGCCGACGCTGAACCTTATATGCTTGAAGCTCTAAAGCTGGAGCCAAATAATGCCGATATTATTGGCAGTCTAGGTTACATTTATCATGAACTCAATGAAATTGAAAAATCTGATGAGTATTTTAAAAGAGCTTTGGTCTTAATGCCCGAAAGCGCTATGCTGAACAACAATTACGCTTATACTATGGCAGAACAAGGAAGAGACTTGCAAAAAGCTAAAAAAATGTCTGAGTTTTCAATTCTGAAAGAACCAGACAACGCATCCTATTTGGATACTTACGGATGGATTTTATATAAGCTGGGAGATTTAGAAAAAGCGTTAAAATACTTACAGAAAGCTTATAATAACAAGACTGAAGCTTCTGTTGAGATATATTTGCATTTGATTGAAGTTTATGTTAAATTAAATGATACACGAAATGCCCAAAAAATCTATTCTGAGGCATTAGATTTGTTTCCAACTAATAAAAAATTATTAGATTTGTCTAATGAAATTAAGTAAATAATCCAAATCCTTAATCAAATAGGATAAATAATGTTTGTAATTATAGGTATCATCATAGTTTTTGTTTGTGTATTCGGAGGATTTTTCTGGGCAGCTGAATTTAATCCCGATGCAGTCGCATTCTTCCTGCACCCATATGAATACATCATTATTGGTGGAGCGGCAATTGGTTCAATGTTGATTGCTAACTCCAAAGAACTAAACACACGTATCATAAAGGGCGCCATCGGGACAATGAAAGGAGCGGGAGTCAACAAACAGGCATTTATTGAGTTGTTGAAAATGCTCTATGAGTTGTTCCAGTTTGCAAAACGAGAGGGTTTAATTGCATTAGAACAACACATCGAAAACCCTGAATCAAGCTCCATTATTTCCAAATACCCTTCATTTTTGGCAAATCATCATGCTGTTGATTTTCTTTGCGACACACTAAAGGTAGTTTTGTCTGGTGGTGTGCCCGCTCATGAATTAGAGGAATTGATGGATATTGATTTGGAAAACATTCATCAGGAAGAGCATCATCCACCTGCCGCCTTAACAGTTGTATCCGATGCCTTACCCGGATTAGGCATTGTAGCTGCCGTTTTGGGTATCATAGTAACGATGTTATCAATTACAGAAGGCGCTGAAACAGTTGGCAAAAAAGTTGGCGGGGCGCTTGTTGGTACATTTATGGGAGTGCTGTTGGCTTACGGTTTTGTTGGTCCCATTGCGCGAAATATGGAAAGAGCCGTCGAGCAGGAAGCAAAGTACTTAGAATGTATCAAAGCCGCTCTACTTGCATTCGCTAAAAGCATGCCTCCGACGGTTGCAATTGAATATGGACGCAGAGCAATTGACCCGCATCATAGACCAAGTTTCAAGGAAACAGAAGAAGCTATAAAAGGTTAAACCCCAAATGTCTGAGCAAAAAAGTCAAAAAGAACAACCTATTATCATTAAAAAGATAAAAAAGGGCGGACATGCACACCACGGAGGTGCATGGAAAGTCGCGTATGCTGACTTCGTGACCGCTATGATGGCATTTTTTATCGTTATGTGGATTTTAGCTTCATCCGAAGAAGTCAAAATGAAAGTTGCCGAGTATTTCCAACATCCCGATAGATTTGAACTATTTTCAGGAAAGAAAAAATCTGGCCCGGTACCGATTGAACTCGATTTTGAATCATCACGCAGAAGAATGGAAGGCGATGACCAGGGTGCGGGTGAATCGTTTATCAAATTTGACCAAGCAACTACTGATACATTATATCAACGATTACTTAATAAGGCAGTCCAAGATTCTATATTAGCTCAAGAACGAGTAGAGCAAATAGGCGATGAACTGAAAAAGAGATTTGCTCAGATAATGACTCAAAAACCCGAATTGGAGGAAATACTATCATCCATAAAAATTGAGATGACTAAAGAGGGCCTCAGAATTGAATTAATCGAAAGTACCGAATCACTATTTTTTGAGGTTGGTAGTAGTAAACTCAGTCCTGCAGCATTAGATATTTTGCGAACTCTCGGGAGGGAAATCGGGAAATTACCCAATTTTGTTGACATTGAAGGTCATACAGACAGTCGCGGGTACCGAACTCCGAGCGATTATGGTAACTGGGAATTATCATCCGACAGAGCAAATGCCGCAAGAAGAGTTTTGGAGAGAGAAGGTTTCTGGGATGGGCAGATTGCTCAAGTAAAAGGGTTCGCAGACAAAAAATTGCGCAATCCAGAAAATCCTTTTGACATGAGTAATCGCAGAATTAGCATACTAATCAAACATATGAATGTTGACCAATTCCTCCCACAATTATAGGTGTTGACATGGCAAACAACCAAATTAAGATATTAATCGCCGATGATGAACAAACCAGTAATATTGCAATTGAAACATTAATCAGAATCCACTTCACTGAGATTAAAACAATTGTTGTTACTGATGGAATTTCGGCATTTAATCAAGCAAAAGCGGAATTACCAGATATTATTATTTCTGACATATCGATGCCCGGGTTGGATGGCTTTGAGCTTTTAAGTAAAATTCGAAGCACTCCCCAACTTAGTGATTGTTTCTTTTTATTTCTGACCGCCGCATTTGACACAGCAAAGTACGACAATGCAATAAATCTCGGAGCTGATGATTTCATCACAAAACCAATTGAAAACAATCGTTTGATTGTTAGGTTACGTTCATCTTTGAGATTCATCAATTTGAAGAAACAAGTAAAAGAAGAAAACAGACTGCTTGTCGAATTAGCAGAAGCACTTGAAAATGATGTCCAGGATATGATAAAACTTGCCGTTAAATTTCTTGAAGCACGAATACCTGCATCTATTGATATGTTAAGAAGAGTATCACAATCCTCTGTTTGGATTTTACGAAATATTAGCGATTCAGACGATGATAAACTAGAAGATAGATTACGAGATATTGAAATCGCATCATTTTTATGCCAAGCCGGAAGAATTTTTCTCCCGGATTCTATGCTAAAAATGCCCGTACTTATAGATGGCGCTCCATCTGACCCACTGATGTGTCAGGTACCTCAATCAGGCAAGGAAATTATTCAAAGCATAAGCAGATTCGAACATGTCGCAAAAATAATCGGTTATATTTACGAAAATTTTGACGGTAGTGGAATACCCGAAAGATTGAAATCTTGGCAAATACCTATGGAGGCTAGAATAATTAGAGCCGCTCTGGATTTTGAAGAACTTCGAACGCTTAGAAATAAAACTTCAAAAGATGCCGTCGAAATCATAAAACGAGAATCACAAAGATTATATGACCACAGGGTAGTAATTCTACTCGAGCAGTATCTCAAATCCCATGATAGAGAACTATACAATCCTGACGAAATTGCTGTCCAATTAGCAGAACTTGAGGATGGAATGATAATAGCGAGAGATGTATATACGAATAAAGGTTTAAAACTTATCCCACAAGGCGCATCGTTGACAGTTAAAACCATTGAGCGCCTGATAGCACATAATTCCACAGACCCGATACTTGGAAATGTATATGTCAAGAAGTGAGTATAGCTTAGAAATCAAGACCTAAAGAAAATAAATAATTCGGTTCTGACCAGCCATGATATTGGTTCCGCCATGCAATATCAATTTTCCATGGTAATCCCAAAAAATAGCTCCTTATACCAATACCTGTACTCATTAATAGATTTTGAGGATGCTTATTACCGTTTTCATCCTTATAGTAAGCACTAAAGCTCTTATCCCACGCACCACCGATATCCAAGAAAAATGCACCGTTGATACCTGATATCAATATCGGTAATGGTCCGGCTACTAATGCCGTCAGAAGAGGAAACCTCAATTCTACGTTGGACATAAAATACCTGCTGCCCGAAATTTCGGCGACTTGCCACCCTCTCATTGGAGTAAGAAAATTCATAAATGCGAAATCTTTGGGTTGGTCAAACGGCAAGCGGTTGTTCTTGAAACGCCTGTTTATCCAATTGTCTGTACCTCCGACAAAGAAATTGATTGGGTCAGGACCGAAACTCACCGCTCCTGCCGTTCTTGCCGCAATGCTGATAAAATCGCCAAGCGGAAAATAAATACGGTAATCACCTGAGAAAGTCAAAAATCCTGCGCCATCATCTCCAAATATTTTTGGTGAGGCGGTAACATCAATGAAAAATCTGGAACCTTCACGGGGGCCATAATAACCCCATAGCGTATTATCATGAACATAGCGAACATTCGGCACCAGCAAAAAGTTCTCAATGGAAGGAAGCTGCGGCACCTCAACATTTTCACGGGTCAAGTACATGAAATTAGTGCCACACTCAAATCTCTGGAATAATGTTACAGGATAAGATGCCTTCAGTCCAAGACCAAAGTTTCTGAATCTATGATAAAAATTATCCGAATGTAATACAAATGCTGATGTATGATATGCACTAATTTGATAGTCTATAATTTGGGGCAAATAATTATATGCTAAAAAAAATTGACTGTTTCTTAAGTCCATCAATAAATTTGCTTGGACGAAAATCTGATGGTCCCCCAGTACATCACTAAACAGCATTTGGGTTACTCCCTGAATGCCGTAAAAAGTGCTATATCCGGGATTTCCAAGTATTAAGTCTGGGGAAAACGACACCCTATAATCATACTCTTGAAATTCAGAAACAGTCATGACAGATTCATCTTGAACTGTTAAGGTTTTACGTTGAATCGCATCAATATTAGGTGATACGAGTTTTTGTTGAGCAAAATCAATTTCAAAATCACCGTATCCGACTAACTTTTCCGATTTAGTGGGTTTATCTTGAGTAGCAATTCCTTCTATCATTTGCTTTTTATCAACAAGACTTTGTTTAAACTTGGTAAGCGGCAACTCATCATATTCGAGTCTTTTTTCAAGTGGAAATCGCATCATGTATATATCATATCCGCCATTAACCTGAGATGTAAACAACAGCTTTGTAGCATCATTTGATAATGCTATTTGTGTTATACCGTTAATTGAATTCGTGATTGGACGTGATTGTAATGTATTTAGGTCTAATAGATATACATTGCTGATACCATTTTTATCTGAGCTATAAATCAACTTGTCTTGTCCTGCAACAGTAGCTAATGATGTTTTATTATTTTCGGAGTCAAACGTAAGCCTTCTGACTGCACCTGTTTCAACTGAAATTTCGTATAAATCGGATTGATAAACGTTGTAGTCCCACATCTTGAATCTCTCGAATAAAGGAGTTGTGAATTCAGACCTATCAGAAATGAAATAAATTTTCTTATCGTCACCCGACCATTTCAGCATTTTATCGGAAAATATGTCGTTAGTTAAGTTAGTTAATTTTTTATTTTTGAAGTCGTATATATATATATCACTGCGGTTAATTTCAGTTCCTATGAAAGCAATATAATTACCGCTATGGGACCAGTCAACGGATGAAATTGATAATAAGCCCAGGGACAATTTTTCGTATCTACCGGTTCTTGCATCAACTAAAAAGATAGCGTCCTCTCCACCGGATTTAGCTGATATTGCAATTCTTGTCCCGGTCGGGTCCCAAGATATACCAGGGGTAAGCATATTCAAATCTTCGAAATCTTGTTTTCTGAAACTACTAACCAGTTGGCGAGTTGTGTTCTTGTCGTTTATATCTCTGACAAAGACGCCAAAAGTACCTCTTGGAGCGGAAATGAAAGCCATTCTTTCTCCATCGGGAGATATAGCGGGCGATGAATTGTAGTATGTTCTATCTTTAAAATGGTCAGTTAATTGCGTAGCAAAATCCTTCAAATCAGTAAATACTTCAAGGTCGGGCCAATAATGCTTCTTAAGGTCACGCTCCCATCTTTCCGAAAAAGTTTCCAAATCCATTTGAAAGGCACTCTGAAAAGCAGCATTTACGTTTCTGTGAATATTTAATTTATTAATAAAGTCACCAACTTTCTCTTTTCCGTATTTGTTAGCTACATACCAGTAAAAAGTTTGTCCACCTCTATATGCCAAATAACCGTTTAATCGGTCCAACGAGGGTAGCTTTTCGCTTAGTAATAAATCACGCATGAACATATCGGTTTCGGTATTCATGCCTCCTAAACTTTCCCACTCACACAACCCTTCATTCAGCCATAATGGTATCATAAAACCGGAACTTGATGTTATGGCTGATTGAAAAGTACCACCGTAAAACATGTCATTCAGAACTGCATGAACAAGTTCGTGATGAATTACATGGTAAAATTGTGCGTAATTGCCCTGAAATGGCACAACAACTCTGTTTTTGAATAATTCGGTCACACCTCCAACACCTTCGGGCATGAAACTACTTATGATATTGGTTTGCTGGAATTCATTATGTGCGGCATAAACTATTACGCCTACTCTGCTTGTCAGTCTGTAATTTACAGTCCTTTGGATTGATGACAGGGCTCGCTCTGCCGCATTGGCAGTGAATTCTGCGATGTACTTATGTCCTTCGTCATAGTAAACATCAAAATTCGTTGACTGAATGTATTTCCAATTAAAATTTCTGTATTGTACTTTGTTTTTACCAAACTGTGCAGTAGTCATTACTTGCGAATGTAATGAAATACCAGCACAGAAAAGCGCTAATATTAATAAACTCAAGAATGATGATTTTCGTTTCATTTTATCTCCGAATATATAGTCTTTAATAGACACACAAAAGTCTAAAAGGTTTCATTCAAGGACGGAAAAAAAGCTCATTTAAGTTAAATAAAAAAAGCGTCAAGAGACGCTTTTTTTTAATTAGGTAAAATAGACTACTTTTATGACCATTTTACGTTCAACTTTCTTGCCGCTAAAGCATCATCAACTCGTTTAACGGGAGTTGTTAACGGTGCGGAGTTTACTAAATCCGGATTTGTACGTGCTTCCTCGGCTATTTTGTTCATTGCATTCGCAAATAATTCTATGTTCTCTTTGGATTCAGTTTCCGTTGGTTCAATCAGCATACATTCATGAACTATTAACGGGAAATAGATTGTTGGAGCATGAAATCCATAATCAAGTAATCGTTTTGCAATATCTTTTGCACTCACACCAAATTCCTTTTGGTAGTCTGCTGAAACCACAAATTCGTGCATAGCAAATTCATCAAAGGGTACTCTATAATTATCTTTAATAAGTGTTCTTAAGTAATTTGCATTAATTATCGCATTTTCAGATACTTGCCTTAATCCTTCATTTCCATGCATGCGAATGTAAGTATATGCTCGGACGTGCATACCGAAATTTCCGAAAAATGTATGAACGCGACCTATAGAGTGTTCCAAATCATATTTAGTTCTGTAAAAACCTTTGTCATTTATAATTTGAGGGACAGGCAGATAAGGCAAGAGCCTATTACTAACGCATATTGGACCTGAACCAGGTCCGCCACCACCATGAGGAGTTGAAAATGTCTTATGCAAGTTGATGTGAACGCAATCAAACCCCATATCACCGGGACGTGCTATCCCGAGTAAGGCATTCAAATTAGCGCCGTCCATGTACATTAAACCGCCACATTCGCGAATTAATTCGGCAATCGTTTCGATTTCGCTCTCGAAAATTCCGACAGTATTTGGATTGGTCAACATAAAGCCGGCTACATCGTCACCGACTTTCGAACGCAAATCATCAATATCAACCATGCCTGCTTCATTTGAATTAAGCTCAACTATCTCAAAACCGGCAATAGCAGCCGATGCGGGATTTGTACCATGTGCCGCATTGGGTATCAATATTTTATTACGCTTTGTATCACCTCGGTGCTGATGATAAGCTCTAAACATCAAAATACCCGTTAATTCACCCTGAGAGCCGGCGGCGGGTTGCAAAGAAACACCGCTCATGCCGGATATTTCTTTGAGTTGCTCACCTAACTCATACATCAAACGGAGTGCACCTTGCGACATTTCGTCAGTTGCATTTGGGTGTAAATCTGCATAACCCGTCATTGATGCAACAGTCTCGTTTATTTTCGGATTATATTTCATTGTGCAGGAACCCAAAGGATAGAACCCTTTTTCTATGTTATAGTTGAGGTGACTGAGACGTACATAGTGACGTGAAACGTCAATTTCAGCAATTTCAGGTAATTCAGCATCTTTTTCTCTTAAAAATTCGTTAGGGATTGTATTATAAGCCGATTTAGAATAATCAATGTCTAATTTTGGTAGAGAATAGCCTTTACGCCCCGGTCTGCTTTTTTCAAAAATGATTTTTTCCATGTTTATTGAATAATTTAAAATTTATAAAAAATGTGTGTCTAATGCATTTTTAGCCGCAAATTGTTCGGCATCTTTTTTATTTTTTCCCTGTCCTATCCCCATGATGGTCCCGTCAACGAATACGCCTATTGTAAAAAATTTGTCATGTGGCTGACCTTCCTCTGACAAAACTGAATATTCTGGTGTTTTCTTTCCTTGTGACTGAACCAATTCCATTAATCGGCTTTTATAATTGTTGTCGTCCAGCAAACTTTCAGTAATCATTAGAGGCAACATTTTCTTCAAGATAAACTCTCGTACTTTATTCAATCCTGAATCAATGAATATTGCCGCAATTACTGCTTCCATCGCATCCGCTAGAATAGTTTCGTTCCCACTTTTTATAGTCTTGGCGGCATTATGACTTATTCTAAGAAATTGCTCGATGTTTAGCTTTTGTCCACAAAGTGCTAGCGAATGTTTGTTTACAAGGCGTGATCTTAATTTAGTCAATGTACCCTCACTACCGGCATATTTGTTAAAAAACAAATATTCGGCAATTATCAAATCAAGTATTGCATCGCCAAGAAACTCCAGCCTTTCGTTGGAATTCATTCCAATACTATCAGCTACACTTGTGTATGATCTATGAGTAAGAGCTTCTTCAAATACACCTTTGTGCACAATGCTAAAACCTAATAATTTCTCGAACTGTTTCAACACCTCACCTGATAAAAATCCGACCTCAGGAAAACGTTTCTCGATATCGGATTTTGATATATTCAGTCCTCCCGAAATATATGAGACATATGGAGCAATAATTCGAGAACTTTGACTCATAAGAATTAACTATTGCTCGAATGCTTTGAAACAAATAGAAGCATTGTGTCCACCAAAACCGAAAGTGTTGCTAATTGCTGCTTTGATATTTTTTTCGACAAATTTATTAGGTGCATAATTCAAATCACATTCCGGGTCTGGTGTAAAATGATTTATCGTCGGTGGTATTTTAGAATTTTTAATAGCCATTACCGTAGCAATGGCTTCAATAGCTCCTGCGGCGCCTAATAGATGTCCTGTCATGGATTTAGTAGAACTCACAACCATGTCGTAAGCATGTTCACCAAAAACCGTTTTGATGGCAGTTGTTTCAGTTTTGTCATTGAATGGAGTTGAAGTGCCATGAGCATTGATATAATCAATGTCATTGGGAGTCAAATCTGCATCTTGAATACATAAAGACATAGAACGAACAGCGCCTTCTCCTCCGGGTGCCGGTTGAGTGATATGGAAAGCGTCGTCAGTTAAGCCAATTCCTGCTACCTCGCAATAAATATCGGCACCTCTATTCATGGCATGTTCTAATGTTTCCATAATTAACACACCTGCGCCTTCGCCGATGACAAATCCATCTCTGTCCTTATCAAAGGGTCTGCTAGCAGTCGAAGGGTCATCATTACGAGTTGAAAGAGCCTTCATGGCATTAAATCCGCCGACACCCATTGGACAAACTACTGCCTCACTACCTCCAACGACTATCATATCGGCATCACCACGCTGTAAAAGCATAAGAGCGTCGGCGATAGAGTGCGAAGAAGTAGCACAGGCAGATACAGTAGCATAGTTTGGCCCTTTTAGTCCCCATCTAATTGCAACATGACCTGCCGCAATATCCGCGATCAACATTGGGACGAAAAATGGTGAAATCCTGTCGGGTTTGCCATCACGTTCGTACAGATTTTGTTGTTGGTAGTGATATGTCCACATACCACCTATTCCGGAGCCAATGATAACGCCAATGCGGTTTTTATCGAGGTTATCAAAATTGATTTTAGCATCTTCGACAGCCATCACTGTTGAAGAAATCGCATATTGGGTAAACAAGTCCATCCGCTGTGCTTCTTTTGCAGAAATATGCACAGTGGGGTCATAGTTCTTAACTTCACAAGCGAACTGTGTTTTATAGTCGGTAGCATCAAATTTGGTTATAGGTGCTGCACCGCTTCTGCCTTCCAGCAAACCGCTCCAATATTCCTGGAGATTATTGCCGATTGGAGTAACAGCACCCATCCCGGTTACTACTACCTTCGGAAAATTATATTTAGGCATATGCCTCCCGATTAATTTTTAATTAATTGCGTTCTGAAAGATAGTTGATAACATTGCCTACAGTTTGAATTTTTTCGGCATCGCTATCTTCGATTGTAATGTCGAATTCTTTCTCGAATTCCATGATTAATTCGACCGTATCCAATGAATCTGCTCCAAGGTCTTTAGTGAATGACGCATCTTCGGTGACTTGTGAGCGTTCTACTCCAAGTTTTTTAACGATGATATCAATTACTTTTGATTTTAAATCCTCTGACATTTTGTACCTCACAATATATTTAAAAAATTTTACAAAAAAATTAAATAGCTAATCCTCCATCAACGTGCAATACTTGCCCGGTGATGTATTTCGAATCCTCGTGTGCAAAAAAGGCAACCACATCGGCAATTTCACCGGGTTGTGCCCACCTTTTTAAAGGAATATTTTCAAGTAGTTTTGCTCTCTGCTCTTCATTTAAAGCATCTGTCATATTGGTTTCTACATAACCCGGAGCTATCAAATTAACCAAAATATTCCTGGAAGCTAATTCCTTGGCAAGCGACTTTGTCAATCCTATCAATCCGGATTTCGATGCTGAATAATTTGCCTGCCCGGGATTGCCGATTGTTCCGACAATTGAACCGATATTTATTATTCTGCCGTTTCTTTGGCTCATCATAGTTCTAATTACGGCTTTAATGCAATTGAATGCACCTTTGAGATTTATATTCATTACAAAATCCCAGTCTTCAGGCGGCATCCGCACAAGCAGATTATCCTTAGTAACTCCTGCGTTATTAACTAAGACATCAATCTTTCCCTCTGATTTTACAATTACATTAACCGCTTCGGTAACTTTGTCGTAATCAGAGACATCTACTGCAAAAAACTCAAGTTGATTATAAAATTCATCACTATTGTCGATAAACTGTTTCAAATCGCCGGGAATGGTTCTTGAAAAAATCTTTACCTTGGCGCCGGACCGAGCAAATTTAAATGATATTGCCTTACCGATGCCTTTATTACCGCCTGTTACAATAATAATTTTATCTTTCATAGACTTTGTATTTTTTCAAAATATAAATTTAGTAAAAACTTGGCTAATTATAAAAATTTTTGCAAATCTTGATAATGATCAATGCCTTCAATATCAAACTCATCTACTGTTCTTTTCGCTAAACCTTGTAAAACATTACCCGGGCCAATCTCGATAACTTTGGTGATTCCATTGGATTTCATATTCTTCATGGTATCTGTCCAAAGTACAGGGGAAATCAATTGCTCAATTAAATATTTCTTAATTAAATTTGAATCAGTAATAGGTTCGCCTGTAACATTGACATAAATGGGGACATGAGATTCGGCAAAATCGATTGACTGTATTTCAGCTTCGAGTTCAAGTTTAGCGGGTTCCATCAATGGAGAGTGAAATGCACCGCTGACCACGAGTTCTTTTACCAAACGCGCTCCCGCTTTTTTGAACTCTTCAACATTTGCACGTAAATATTCTGCTGAACCGGAAACAACTATTTGGCCGGGAGAATTGAAATTAGCCACAACAATAACATTACCATTACCTGTATCCGTTAGTTGCCGGCAAACTTCTTTGAGTTTATCATCATCAAGATTGATGACCGCAAACATTGTTCCAGGAATTTGAGTTCCTGCTTCAAACATAAGTTTACCTCTTTTTGCGACTAATTTTAAAGTATCCTCGAATTTAAGCACCCCAGCTGCAAAAAGCGCGGCATATTCTCCCACTGAATGTCCCGCCACTGCATGATAATCAAGTTTATTCTTGAGTAATGAGAAAATAACTGCTGAATGCAAGAATATTGCAGGTTGAGTATAGCGAGTTTCTTTTAACGTCTCAATTGGTCCATTGAAACAAATTTCGGCTAAATCAAATCCTAAGACTTCATTAGCTTCTGCAATTAAGTTTCTTGCAGGTTCGGAATTACTGTAAATATCTTTTAACATACCAACATATTGCGAACCTTGTCCAGAGAATAGTAATGCTGTTTTCATATTAATCGTTCATATTCCATTTTAAATATATAGAACCCCAAGTGAATCCTGCACCAAAACTTGATAAAATAAGATTGTCGCCCTTTTTCACTTTACCGTTTTGATACCATTCAGAGACGCAAATCGGTATAGTTGCAGCGGTTGTATTTCCGAATTTTTCAATGTTTATCATGACTTTTGATGGGTCAATTTCCATACGATTTGCCGTGGCGGCTATAATACGCATATTTGCTTGATGAGGTACGAGCCAAGCAATGTCATCGCTTGTTAAATTGTTCTTTTTCATAATTTCAACTGATACATCAGCCATACCAACGACTGCATGTTTGAAAACCGCTTGCCCGTCTTGATAAATATAATGTTCTTGGTTTTCAACTGTTTCAACCGATGCCGGTTTGATACTACCGCCGGCTTTTTGATGAAGGTATTGCCCGCCGTTACCGTCTATATACAAAATTTGGTCAATTAATCCGTAGTTATCATCATTTGATTTTTCTACAATACATACTCCTGCTCCGTCACCGAATAAGACTGCTTGGGCTCGGTCGTTGAAATTAACAATAGAACTCATCTTATCTGCACCGCATAAAAGCACTTTTTTTGCCATTCCTGATTCCACTAAGCTTTTCGCAGTAGCAATTGCGAATACAAATCCGGAACATGCGGCTGAAATATCAAATCCCCAGCAGTTTTTGATACCAAGTTTGTGTTGGACTAAAGCCGCAGTAGATGGGAATAAATGGTCGGGTGTAACGGTAGCCACCAAAATACAATCAATTTCTTCCTTGTCAATATCGCGTTTTTCAATGCATTCAACTGCGGCAGGTATAATTAAGTCTGATGTTCCTCCCGACTTTGCAAAACGACGTTCGGCAATCCCTGTCCGAGCCATAATCCATTCATGCGATGTTTCAAGATAATTAGCAAAATAGTCGTTGGTATAAATATCTGGGGGTAAATAATGTGCTATAGATGTAATTGTTGCTCTCATTCCATTTCTTTAGTTTGTTAATATTTGTTTTAAAGTATGTTCAATTCTTTTGTTGACATCTTTCTGAATCATTTCTTTGGCTCTTACAAGCATATTTTTAATAGCTTCAGGAGAAGATTTTCCATGTCCTATTATTACAACACCATTAACTCCCAAAAGTGGTACTCCGCCGTATTTCTGGTAGTCAAATTGCCGGAGTATGTCTCGCAGGGTTGGTAAAATCATTCCTACTTTGATTTTATTCATCAAACTTTTTTCTGAATATGATTTAATCTTAGATTTTAAAATTCCGATGAAACTTTCGGCAAATTTCAAAACAATATTTCCTATAAAGCCATCGCAGACTACAACGTCGGCTTTTGCGGCAAAAATGTCTCGGCCCTCGACATTGCCAATGAAATTAAGTGGACCGTTTTGCAATAATTTATGGGCTTCTCGGACATCGATTGTTCCTTTTGTCACTTCTTCACCAACATTCAAAAGTCCGATTTTGGGTTCGTTAATTCCCAGTATCATTGACGAATAAATACTTCCCATTATGGCAAATTCAAAAATGTATGACGGTTTGGCATCCACATTTGCTCCAACATCCAACAACAAGACGGGTTGTTCAGTAATTGACGGGAAAAATGAGCCGATTGTTGGTCTGCTTACTCCTTCTATTCTTCCAAGTACCAAAGTTGATGTGGACATTACCGCTCCGGTATTTCCGGAAGAAACGAAAGCATGTGCGGACCCATCTTTTACAAGCTCAACTCCGCGATATAGAGATGAATGGCGTTTCTTTTTAACTATTTCAGTCGGTTCGTCATGCATTGATACAACATCGGGACAATCTATGATTTCTATAGATGAAGTAACATCACGGAATGCCGCGGCAGATTCAATGGTTGATTTTTTACCCGTCAAAATGATTTTAGTGCCTCGATTCATTGGGTCTGCGAGAAATTCATTTACACCTGATAATTCATTTTCAGGTGCAAAGTCACCCCCCATAGCATCAAGTACTATTCTAATCTCTTTGACGAACATATGCTATATTTCAAGTTGATTATAACGCTGTCAAGGCTTTTCTGCCATTGTAATAACCACATTCGGGACAAGCCGCATGTGACAGTTTGACTGAGCCACATTGAGGACATGAGGTAGTCTGCATCGAACTTGCTTTATAATGTGTTCTTCTTTTGTCTCTTCTTGATTTCGAGTGTTTTCTTTTTGGATTTGGCATTTTATTACTCCCAAAAAATTAGTTTATCTTTAAATTTTTTAATTTCGACCATCTTTCATCTAAGTCTTTATGCTTTTCGCTGCTGATTTTGTCCGCAACATCAGGATAAATTTCATCTAATTGTTTATCTCTGAACTGCGGGGCGATCCTTTTCATAGGTAATTCGAGAGCAAGACTTTCCATAACATATGTAGTTATGTCTATATATTTTATATCCTCGCGAATGATAACCTCATGATACTTTGGTTCTTTACCATTCATAGACAAAAACGCCTTAGTATCGGCTATAAAAGACATATCAATGTGCGATTTGATTTGCTCTTCGTATTCTTGTAAAGAACGGTCGCAAATCATTTTTGCAGTAGCTTTAATGTCGGCTTTCAAATTGTATCTATTGCCAAGTTTATTCATTATGGCATCCAAAACCACGTCGCCAATGAATTCCTCAAAATCGGAATTGAGCAATGATACAGGTTCAACTATGTTGAACTCGTACTCTCCGTCTGCCATTCCCGATATGTCTAATTTTAACATTTTTTTAATTTTGTTCCAAAATAATCTTACAAAGATACGTACTATTCCGTGTTTTTCCAAAACGAAAAAGAGACTGTTAGGAACAGCCTCTTTTCAAAAAATTAACAATTTAATTAATTATCGCATGAACCCGCATCTTGCAATATTTTCAGGTTTTTCGATGCCGTTTGATTTTTAGGGTCAATTTTTAAGACACGACGATAATTATTACAGGCAGACTTTCCATTTCCTAAATTGTGATATGCGATAGCAAGATACAAGTACGGGAACGGCTCGTTTTCAGTAACAGTAGCCCACCTTTCAGCCACTTTTATTACGTCATTGAATTTTTTCTGTTCCATGTACATTCCGGAAAGTTTGTTGAATGCTTGTACAAGAACAAAACCGTTTTTTTCCGAATCTCGGCTCCCAAGTTCAATAACAGCATCAAACTCATTAACAGCATTCGTAAAATCTTGTGTAGAAGATAATGCATCTGCTAGACTCAATCTTGCGAATAAGAATGTAGAATCCATTGAAATTGATTTTTTCAATGGCTCAATTGCCTCTGAGGGTCTGTTGGAGAGTAAATAACTTTGCCCTATCAGATAATGAACAATGTTCTCTCTGCCGTCGTTGCAAACATCAAGCGAGGCACGAAGTTTGAGTATATCAATTGCTTTTTGATATTGTTGGACGCGTTGATAAATAAATCCCATTTGGTCCATTATTTTGCAATTTGATTCGGGTGAGAGTTTGACCGATTTTTCCCAGACATTTAAGGCACCAAGAGTATCTTGTGTCAAGAATTTTGCCTGTCCCCACCTTTGATAATCAACTATTTCAAGAGTTGTATCCTTGTCTAATATTGCGAAAGTTTTGATTGCTTTGTCGTATTCGCTAAGGTCGAAATAACAGCGTGCCAACAGTATTTGTGCCTTTATTTTCACGGAATCTATTTCATTTACAACAATTTCAAGGTGGTGCAAAGCAGAGTCATATCTTGCTATCTTTTCAAATGATTGAGCCAACATCCAACGTGCTTCCGAAGCTGATGGTCGAAGTTGAATGTAACGACTCAAGGAAGGCGCGGCTTTATCAAATTGTGAAGCCCAGAAAAATATTCTGCCCTGCTCGTAAAATGCTCTTGCGTTATTAGGGTCTTGACGTGTAACTTTGTTCCATTCTTCAAGGGAGCGAGTGAAAAGGACTGATGCCAATTCGTTATCTGCTTCACGATTTGCTAACCAAAAGTATGATGTTGCCAATTTCTCACGTGCATCAAGGTTGTTTTGATCTATATTTAAAGCTTCTTCATAATTGACGCGAGCTAATTCAAAGATTCTTTGCCTATAATAAAGGTCGCCTAATGCAATGTACGGTAAAGGACTTTTTCTATCCATTTCTCGGGCACGAGTAATAACAAGTTCTGCTTGTGACAATGAATCGGCTCGCAAATAAATATTTGCCAACTCCAAAGTCAAAGCTAAATTCTTCTCATCCCTTTTAATGGCATCATTTATCGTTTCTAAGGCTTTTCTAACATCACCTGATAGAGATAGAGCTTTAGCATACTTCAATCTTGCATCGGAACTACGACGGTTTTCGCGGATTGCTCTATCATACATGTTTGCCGCTTCGTTGAATCGCTCGTATTCCATGTAAACATCACCGGCAAGCATCAATACTTCAAAATCATCGGGATGTTGTGCCAAAACTTGCGGCAATTCACTTAATGCAGCTTCGTAATTCTTAGTGCTGACATTAAGTCTCAACGTTTCTTTTGAAACTTGTGCTTTGCTTATAACGGCAATGAATAAGAGCATCAGGGTTATGTTTATTATTAATCTCATTTGAAAAAGTCCTATATGTTTATTTTTAATCTTGCTTTATCAATTTGATTTTGGCAAATCCCGGTACGATACCGAATTCATTGAAATAATTCTGGACTATTGACTCTTTAGATAAAAATGATGCAAACCAAAAAGCACGGCTCATAGTTCCCTCAGATATCAGTACTCTATACTTGACGATATAAGGGTAGCGCCGTTGCACTATAAATGCTTGATGTACTACTTGAGGTGGTTCGCGTTTGCCATTTTCAGATAAAAACGATATTCTCAAAGGCTTCCAGTCTATTTGTCTGATAATTTGCGATAAGTATCCAATACCTATTGCATTAGGATTATCTTTGACATAATTTTTTACAGAATCATATCCGGTCAAAAACTTTACGGGTTTGGAAAGCTGTCTGTCGCCAAGCACTAGTTGCAAGAAATTTGCGTATTCAGACGACCTTCGGGTATTGCTAACTAACTCGGGCTCGAATGTAAGTTGTGGATAGAAATCACGGAATCTTTTATTTGTGCTTAATATCTCAATTATTTGCTCATGATTTAAAGTGTCAAGCGGAAAATTTCTATCAACATAGAATACAAGTGCGTCTTCGGCAGCTATCATTTCGGTGCGTTCAACATCGAATTCTATCATTAATGAATCTTCATCAGGGAGGTAATTTCGGGCTACTATTACGGCATTTGCTTGACCGGAAAGTATCATATTCATACACTCGCGGGAATCTGCCTTAACTAGTGTAAATTTGATATTTGGATAACTGTTTTGATACATTTTGAATGTAGTATCAAGAACTTCAAATATTGACTTATCACAATATACAGTCAATTCACCTGCATTTATTGAATCGGTATGGGATTTTTCGTACTTGCTGTCGCAGGAATTTAAAGTGATTAGAGCAATTATTATTGCTAAATTTAAATTTTTGATTTTATTCATCTGAATCCTCCTCGAATTGATATCTTTTAATTTGACTGTGATATATAATCAATCTGTATAAGCCGAAGAAGATAAAAATAACACCAAATACAATGCGTAAGTGAGAATCAAATTCAGATAAAACAATACCGCTCAGGATCAGTATTCCAATTATTACTATCAGCGACCTGACAGAGTAATTTAAAATTTTCAGAAACAATTTATTACTACTTATTACTGAACATCTGAGCGGTTGTATATATCATCTTAGTCTGAACTGAATTGGAATGCTTACCCAGCACATTATCGGTTGATTATTTTGAATAGCTGGGGTAAACAAACCATAATTGCTGATAGCTTCCATGGCGGCTTCATTGAGCATTTCATGTTCACTATATTCAATCATTTGTCTGCGAACTTTACCTTTGTCGTCAACGAGTACTCTTACAATCACTTTCCCCTCTATTCCGGCTCTGCGAGCCAAATCGGGATATTTAATACTACGTTGTAATTTGACTAAGTCAACGCCAGGTTCCTTTTCTACCGGTATAAACTGGTCGTGAGCAGGTTCTTCAATACGTTGCTCAATGACGACCCTATTACGAGGGTTAAATTCAATATCTGGTGCGAATCCACCAAGGTCAACTCCATCACCTCCGGTAGCAGATGCACGATTCATAACATCTATTGTAGCAAAATCCTTCATTTCTGCTGTGATTTGAGCATCCGGTACAGGAATGGGATTGCCGGCACGAGCCGCAGGTCCTGTGTTGATGATTTGTTGTACGGGTGGAGGAGCTTCCATTGCCTCATTTGATTGCGGCGGAAGGTCATCCAATCTCACTTTTGCTAATGGGGCAAGTTTAGGTGCCGCTTTTGAAGCACCTGATGATTGAACGAAGAATACATACAATAACAGTAATAAAATTGTAAGTCCTAGAGTAATAAGGAACCCACGAATTGTATTCTTATTGATGAAATCTTTGAGTTCAATTGCACCGTAACCTGATGGTTTCGGCATTTCGATGGGTAATCTTGCAGTTACTTCCGACATTTTACAACTCCTTGATTTTTTCTATTTCTTCTTCACTAATTTGCGCTATTGTAAATCTGCGTTCGCGTTTCTTGGGGTTTCCGTCTTCGTCAAGTTCTTTTGAAATCTCGGCAGTTATAAAGAGTTCTGCCATATTTAGTTCGTCAAGTATGCTCACGATGATTCCGTAATCTGCATCATTCGAAGGTTTTACTGCTGTAATAAGTCTGTTTCGTTTGCCTTCCCTAAGATTTTCAATTTCTGCTAATGCTTTTATCTTATTCAGTTCAATTTCTTGCGGGTCTTCATTGCCTATGGCATAAAATACTTTGTTGTCTTCCCTGACGAATAGTTGAAGAAGTTCTGATTCCTTTACTTCAACTTGGTCAATTACTTCGGGTGGTATGGACATTTCCATAACCTGTGGAGCTGCCATGGTCGTAGTAAACATGAAAAACGTTAACAATAAGAATGTAATATCAACAAGCGGAGTCATATCTAAATGATAACTGACTCGTTTCATTTTTTTTCGTTTAGAAGCTTTGCCTCTTTTTGATCTTTCAACTTTTAATTCACCGCCACCGCCGGCCATTTTTTTATCCTTTTATTAGTTTCTATATATAAAACGTTATTAATAGAAAAAAAGTTACAAATTAATTAGGCACCTTTTTTCTCGGTTACGTAGTTGAATACGGTTGCGCGATTTCTACGTAAAACATCCATAGCATCCCATACCCATTGGAAACGAAGACGCTTGTCGGCATCTATAGCAAATACAGTCTCGGGGCGTATCACCCTCGTATTACGAACTAATTCATCTAATGACTCGAGTGACACGCTTAGTTGAGCTTGCTCTTTTAGTTCATTTGGAACTGATTGTGACAAAGCCCATACCTGATTACGGTCAGCTTCATTGAGCAATTCGTAGTAGTAAGTGGTATCGGCAGTCAACGAGTCAACGGCTATTTTGATTATTGCTAAGTCTTTATCGGGTACTTTTGATGTGTCAGCTGTAACTTTGGGTCGCTCGATTACAAATTTTTGTTCGGCTTCAGCTTCGGTTTTAAACTTGGCTGTAAACATAAAAAACGTGAGTAACAAAAATGTTATATCAACAAGCGGTGTCATGTCAATTACGAACCCCATTCTTTTTTTCTTTACTTTAGGCACTGGTTACTCCTTGGTACGTTTATGAATTAATTTTTTAGACGTACTGTGAATATTTGTGTGATGTTCAAAATAGCTTCATCAATCATATAAACGAAATTATCAACTTTTGTTGTAAAGTAGTTGTAACCAACAATTGCAATGATAGCGCCGACAAGGCCACCGGCTGTATTATAGAGGGCTTCAGAAATACCTATTGAGAGTTGAATAGCCGATACGGTACCTGTAAGAGCCAAGGCTTGGAATGCTCTAATCATACCGATTGTAGTTCCGAGAAGGCCAACCAATACAGCGATAGAAGCAATTGTAGAAAGGATTACAAGGTTCTTTTCAAGTAATGGAGTTTCAAGGTTCATTGATTCGTCAATAGCCCTTTGAACTTCTGCAACTTTTTTTTCGCCCGGAAATTCAGGGTCATTTTCAATTTCTTTGAACCTAACAATCGCGGCTCGCAAGACATTGGCCATACTGCCGCGCTGTTTATCGCATTCTTCTATGGCACCTTCTAAATCTCCTTGCGTAAGTTTGTTAATTACAGCTTTAATAAATATGGCAGGGTTCCCCTTTCCTCTTGCTTTTCTTATTGAGAATGAACGCTCAAATACAAAAGTAATCGCAATCAATACAAATGACATAAGCAAACCTACGAGTGGTCCGCCTGTGTAAATCATACCGGGTACATTGCCGGGTTTAGGTTCGTGCTTGATATCAGGATCATTGAAATTATTGGGGTTGCCCATGTAGAAATAGAAGACAACATAAGCCACAGCTAATGATAATGCGATTACAATCACATTGAATAAGTTCTTCATAAAAATCTCCGTTTAATTTTAATAAAATAATTGTATTACTTGTTTAATAGTTTTCTGGCATCTTCTACCGTTTCAGCAATAGCAAAAACTAATGTCAATTTAGTTATGACGAAAATGTTTTCGAGTGATTTACTTACGTTGCAAAGCACTATTTTGCCGGCTCGCTTCACAAAATTTGCATGAGTGGATATAAGTACACCAAGTGCAGTTGAGTTAAGGTACGTTACGTTGTTTAAGTCTATAATCAAATTCGTTGTGCCTTTCTCGCCCAAGTCAGCAAGTGTAGTTTTCAACTCATCTGTTTCAGGTCCTCCGATGAACTGACCTCTTAGCGAAAGAACAATACCGCCGATTTCCTCGTCAATTTTTATCTGTGACATATAAACCTCTCATGATTTTTATAAAATTTGAAAACAAACAAGTTCAAAACTAATAAATTTTTGCGTAATATCAGTAGCAAAATTATGATTTATATCAAAGTAAGGCAAAATTTTTTTGTTGAAAAGCTAAAATACATTATGGTTTAACGGAAACTTAACAATTAATTCGTTACACAAATTATTCGCGGAAAATTTTGAAAATCTTTTGAAATTTTTAATTTATATTCTCTAAACAGCATAGAAACGTCATCTGATTGGTTGCTACCTATTTCAAAATAAAACTTGCCACCTTGCTTAAGATTATTATGTATAATGCTTTGAAATCTACGATAATGTGTTAATCCGTCGAATTTATCGGTATAGGCAATTTCAGGCTCATGCAATAAGATTTCTTTTTGTAAATCATGAAGGCCGGATTGTGGAATATATGGGGGGTTTGATACCATATAATCAAAGATATTATTTGTATTGAATGAAAGGATGTCTGCTTCGAGAAATTCAATATTTACTCCATGATATTCTGCATTCTTTTTAGCGATTTCAATGGCATTCGCAGATATATCTATTGCCGTAATTTTAGCGTCGGGATAAAACTTAGCCAAAGTTATAGCAATACAACCTGAACCCGTTCCAATATCAAGCAAAGTGAACTCGCCTTGTTTGACTTCGCGAGTAAATTGTTCAATCAAGAGTTCGGTTTCAGGTCTTGGAATAAATACATTTTTGTTGCATAAAAAACGTAAGCCATAGAAATATGCCTCGCCTATAATATATTGTAAAGGTTCAAATGCAATACGCCTTTTGAGCATGGTTTTGAGTACGGTGAGTTCGTCTTTTGTTAGTGGTTTCTCAAAATTTGAATATAATTGGATACGGTTCATGTTCAATACATGGCAAAGCATCAATTCAATGTTTAATCGTGCATCTTCAATACCTTTTTCGTTCAGAAAATTTGCACCCCAATTAATAATTTTTAGGATTGTCCAAACCTGCTCCAAAATTACAATTCCTTGCCTAATAATGAAAGTAGTGCCATTCGGATAAATACCCCATGCGTGACTTGAGTCTGAATCAGACAATTCGGATACGAACTCAGACGATAGTCAAGCTCAATACCAAAATTGACGGGCCCCGGATGCATAAGCACTAATTCCGGTTTGCTAACAAAATGCTCGTATTTTACTCCAAAGTATTTTGAGAACTCCTGAATCGATGGTAAAATCCCCGATTCCATTCTCTCTCTCTGCAAACGTAAAACTAACAGTACATCAGCCCATTTGACAGCATCATTTATCGAATCAATTATGTCGCAGTTCCAAATCTCGAAGCTCCTCGGCAATAATGTACCTGGGGAACATAGTTTGACTTCTGCACCGAGTGTTTTCAATAATGCTATATTAGAACGGGCGACTCGGCTATGTATGATATCGCCTATGATGCAAACTTTCAGACTTTTGACACTGCCAAAATGACGATAAAGTGTGTAGGAATCCAAAAGAGCTTGAGTGGGATGAGCATGCTTCCCATCACCGGCATTCAATATAACTCCTTTTGTATTTTTCTGAAGAAATTGCGGTACACCGGACCTAGCATGCCTGACTACATACATTTGAACACCCATTGCTTCAATTGTATGAAGTGTATCGATAAGAGATTCCCCTTTTGTCAGGCTGCTTGTAGCAGATTGGAAGCTGATAGAATCAGCCGATAACCTTTTAGCGGCAATATCGAAAGAGATTTTTGTGCGAGTTGAAGGTTCAAAAAACACCATCGCTACGGTTACACCCTTCAAATCATTAAATTTTTCCCCTTTACGATAGTTGGTCAGAAAAAAATCAGCTTTATCGAAAATTAGTTTAACATCCTCAGTAGTGAGGTCAGAAGCTTGCAGTAAATAAGGTTTTGATAGTTTTTGAATGTTCATTTTAAAAATATTTTTTTATAAAATTAAGCAAAAGTACAAAAAAAAGCCGTTCAAAAGAACGGCTAAAAATTACATGTGAAAAAGAAAAAGAAAGGTTATTTCTTTTTCTTTTTCGGGGCTTTAGCAACCGGATTTACCATTTCTGATAAAGCTTTTCCGGGTTTGAATTTGGCAACTTTTTTAGACGGAATATTGATAGATTGACCAGTCTGTGGGTTCTTACCCATACGAGCTTGTCTTTCCATTACCGAAAAAGTACCAAATCCGATTAAAGTAACACTACCGCCGCTTGATAATTCGTTCGAAATAGCTTCGATAGTACTTTTTATTGCCTTTTCAGATTGAACTTTGTTCAAACCCGAACCTGCGGCAACTGCATTGATGAGATCAGTTTTGTTCATGCCCATTAGCACTCCCTTAAACAATTATGAATAAAACGTTAATTAAAAAGTATAAATACAAAGAAAAATTTCCATACATCTTCAAATCGCATATGAATACTAATGTTTTGAGCAATGTCATAAATTAACAATACCAAGATAATAAAAAATATTATTCAATGCAATAAAAAAATTACATTTCAGCTTGATTCTATCTATATTTTTTCATTTTTTTTCGGATTTTATGCCTCATAGTAGAATAATAGCCAAAATTTGGGTACTTGTATAAGTTAAATAGACGACTATTATGGATAATAGAGCCGCAACAACATCATCGGCAAAAACATAAAAGGCACCCTTTTTGGAATTGAATAAATTGATAGGAAATGGTTTGACAATATCAAAAAAACGAAAAATGACAAATGAAAGAAAAATCCAAAAAACGCTTTTGGGTATAAAAGGCATCAATATGATAAGCGACATCCCATGAAATTCATCAACCACTACAAATGATGGGTCAATTTTACTTTCTGATTCAATCATGTTAATCTCGCTATAAGATTTTAAAACCAAAGTCAAATTGATAAATATTGTTGCAACATAAAATAAATACCCCTCTAAAAGCAGAAATAGCAAAGGTAGAAGACTTGCCATTGTTCCCGGAGCATATTTTAAATAGCCCAAACCAAAAAGCGTCGCTGAATTAATGTATTTCTTTCTTTTCACTTTTTATTCCTTAGGTAGAAAAATATTTTCATTAGGTAATCTATAAGTGTATAAACAGTAAGAATGACGATTAACAGCATGATAATATCAATCCAATCCGATTTGAGAAAATCTTCATAGTCGGTAGCTGAAATTTCAAGCAAATTTGCGTGATATAGAAACATTATGAATAAGATACCCGATATAAAAAACATTTGAAGGAAAGTCTTAATTCGAGCCGGTTCAGATGTTTTGAAATTCAAATTAACTGAACCGTCTAACATCCTTATTGCAGTGGTAAAAATGTCTCTGAAAAGCACAATCAAGACCATCCAAAGCGGGATGATGGTCAAAAAATAAAATGCCAAAAGAGCAAACCCCGTCAGAACTTTGTCTGCTAAAGGGTCTAATGACTTCCCTACCGAGGAAACTGCCTGATATTTTCGTGCCAACAATCCATCCAAATAATCGCTGATTGCTCCCAGTATAAACAGACTTACACCGAGAACTACTGTTGAGCCATTATCGGAGATAATTGTAAAGAAAAAAATCGGAGCTATAATCAACCGAAAAACGCTAAGGATATTAGGCAGATAATTCATGACTTGCTGATTTCTTCTGCAATTCTTATGATTTTCGTAAATGATTCTGCATCTATGGAAGAGGCACCAACCAAGCCACCATCTACATCCGGTAGCAATAAAAGCTCTTTGCTATTAGAGGCATTCATGCTGCCGCCATAAAGTACGGTTAGTTCGTTTCGATTAGCCGAGAATTTTTCAACCAGAAAATCCTTTATCCAACGGTGAGCTTCGTCTGCCTGCTCAGGAGATGCCGATATGCCTGTCCCAATCGCCCAAACGGGTTCATAAGCAATTACAACATTGTGAATTTCGCCTAAAGAAAGTGACTCCAATACTCTGGTCAGTTGAATATCCAACACCTCGTAGGTTCTGTTGCTCATTCTCTCATAATAAGTTTCGCCAATACAAAGTATCGGGATAAGATTTATATCGATAACAGCCTTCAGCTTTTTTGCAATCAATTCATCGTCCTCTTTGAAATGAGTTCTCCGTTCTGAATGCCCCAATATAATATATTCGCATCCAATATATTGCAGCATTTGAGGCGAAACCTCTCCTGTATATGCTCCTCTTTCGGCATAGTGACAATTCTGGGCACCTAATCTAATCGGTGTATCCTTGACTAATTTTGCTAAACTGCACAAACTTGTAAATGGGGGACACACCAAAAGCTCCACAGTTAATTCTGTCTTCCACAATGCGGCTAAAATAGTTTCGACAAGGATTTTTGACTCAAATACGTTGGTATTCATCTTCCAGTTGCCTGCAATCAAAAGCTTCTTCATTATAAATTTCTCCTCGGTATTCCACTTACTTTTGTAATTCTGTATTCGTTCAGATTTGGGTCTGATTCAAATCCGTATCCGTTAATAATCTCGTTTGGTGTTGTTATCGTGACAAATTCAGTTGAATAAATCTTTTGTCGGAGATTATCCCATTCAAGCAATTGAGTCTCTAATCTTCTGCCCTTCGATTCAGAGTGTACAAGGACATTTCCCATAGCAAGCATATTTTTGGTTCTATCGTCAATACGGGCGCTATCGGCAACTAATGTTGATGTTTCAGATGAATTTTTGTTATAAAATGTCACTTTCAATCCACTATCCAAAAATGTTTCGTACCTGTCACTGTAAACTCGTGCTTTTCTTGCTTGAAGGACGGCTTTTGTGAAACTTGAGTCCACAAACAAAACTTCGATATTGTATGCTAATTGGTCCGGTTTGTCTTCAATATTGGAGGATACATTTCTTTTGCGTGTACTTTCAACGGCATCAAAATCAAATTCGCAGGATACTACAAATATTGATAAAAACAATAATATGATAATAAGATTAGTGTTAAGCATTCTTCACAAATTTAAATTGTCGAAATAAAATGCCGATGAAGCTCGCAAAATCATCGAGTTTAAGTTGGGTAGCAGAATCACTTTTAGCATTTACGGGGTCGGGGTGCGTTTCACAAAAGATACCATCCACACCGCATGCTATGGCAGATTTAGCGAGAGGTAATATATATTCTCGCCTCCCCCCAGATTGTTCCCCTATTGATGGTTGTTGTACTGAATGTGTTGCATCATAAATCACTGGATAGCCGGTGTTTTTCATTATGATAATGTTTCTAAAATCCACTACCAAATCGTGATATCCAAAAAAAGTTCCTCGCTCGGTAAGTAAAATATTTGTATTCCCAGTTGATGCTACCTTCTCCGCCGCATTTGACATGTCTTTTGCTGCCAAAAATTGTCCTTTTTTTATATTCACTGCTTTCCCAGTACTACCTGCGGCTGTCAAAAGCTCAGTCTGTCGGCATAAAAAGGCGGGAATTTGCAAAACATCAACAAATTTGGAAGCCAACTCGCAATCATTAACTGAATGTATATCAGTCAAAGTTTTTACACTAAACTCTTTGCCGATTTCATTTATCCAATTTAAAGCAGTTTCATCTCCCACGCCGGCAAAAGACTTAGCGCTTGTGCGATTTGCTTTTCGGAATGATGCCTTAAAATAAAATTCCAAATCATAGTTTTGTATTGTCTCGAGGATGCTTTCAACTGTCTGAATAAGCATAGCTTTCGATTCAGCTAGGCATGGCCCTGCTATTAATATAAATTTTTGCAAAATATTAGTCCTATTTATAATTAGGTAATACCAAATATAGTAATTTTTTGTTAAACTCTAATAAGCAAAGTTACTCAGAATGTGCTTGGGAAAGTAAAAAGTTGGAAATGAAATTTTTCTCGATTAGCAATCATAAAGCAAAACTGATTATCTTTGCGTTTATGTTTGAGAAAATTATCTGAATTATGTTTATTGATGCTTTTTTAACACCGTATTTCCCGGAAACTGAGAACCAATTTGATGGTTCAATCGTTGTGATGATAGATGTTCTTAGGGCAAGTTCAACCGTATGTGCGGCTTTGAATGCCGGCGCCAAGGAAGTCATACCGAGTGATTCCCTTGATAGAGCAGTCAAGATATATAACAGTTTGAGCAAAGAGGTTAGATTTTTGGGGGGCGAAAGAAACGGCTTAAAACCTCCGGGATTTGATGCGGGTAATTCACCGATGGAATATATTGAGAGCAGAGTTAAAGGTAAAAGTATAATTCTATCCACAACGAATGGGACAAAGACTTTCCAAAAAGCTAAAAATGCAAAGTACAAAATCATAGCTTCCTTTATCAATCTGACAACAGTTGTTGAATACATCAAAGCTTTAATAGACAGAGATGAAGCGCCTTCAAAGTTGTTCACATTATGTGCGGGAACAAATGGTAGATTAAGTTACGAAGATGTTCTTTGTGCCGGTGCGATACTAAATGAGATTTGTTTAACTTTTAAAATTGATGTAATAACAGATACAGCTGATGTTGCAAGAAATTTATTTAACCTGCACGCAAATGATTTGATATCATTCCTCTATACTCGTGACCATGCAAGAAACTTGATTTCCTTAGGTTTCGAAAGTGATTTGGAATATTGTTTCAATATTGACGCTGTAAATGTTTTGCCTGTGGTTGCATCTGATACAATAAAAGCATTGCAAAACGATTTATAATTTGTTTAAGAGTATGAAGAGGTAGTTTTGGGGAAGACAAAAAGAACATACAATAAGCATTATAAGCTCATAGCCGTGCTTTTGGCATTTTTTTCGATTTTGTTATTGATGGCTTTGATTTCTTATACGCCCGATGATGAATCTAATATCAACATCAAATTTTCCGATTTATTCAAATTATTCGGTAACGATGAAATTATTGCGGCAAAAGCATCAACAACACAGAATTGGCTTGGACTTACTGGAGCGTACTTGTCCAACTTCCTTTATAACGGTACTTTCGGTTACGTAATCATATTGCTGCCTGTTCTTATAGTTGCTTGGTCCGAAAGACTGTTTACGGGTGGAGAAATCTACAAGAGACTTATACAATATACCATCATTTACTTTGTAATCGGAATAGCTTTTGCCTCGCTGATAGGTTCGCTTCAACACTTCCAATTATTGGGATCAATCCCAAAGGAATGGAGTGGTAACATCGGCAAATACTTATCCTCGGTAACGGTAGGTTTTATCGGAACAATCGGAGCTACGTCACTGTTTGGTTTAATCATCTTAGTCACGATTTACTATGGTACAGATATTAACTTTAATAAATATTTTTCGGAATTCATAAAAGTATTTATGAATACAGCTAGATTCGCGTGGAAGTATGTCAAAAAACTCTTCGATATCCTCAACGAAAAATCTTATGAAAGTGTTGAAAAGACCAAAAAGACAGTGAAAGAGCAATTTGCTGAAGAATCGAAGAAAAATACCGGAGATGATAAAATCCAAGAACAATCATATATAGCTCAAACAGACGAGGAATATGTTGAAACATCAGGCGAGGACTCGCTTATGAAGTTAAGAAGTAAAGCAAATATTCGAATCAACATAAGCGATACAGAACCTAAGTCAATTCCGACAGATACTCTCAACCCTTTTAACAAACTAGGTTTGGGAGCTAAGGAAACTCAGATTAAACCTAAAATCACCGAGATTTCCAAACCTAAACAGGAAAGAGCTTACGTGCCGGATTTCTCTGAAAAACAACAAATAGAAATTCCTAATATAAAAATTGACGATAATATCGAAGAAATTGATTTTACGACGCAGGTACGGACAAAGGAAGAGAAGATTTACACAAGTATCGATGATGAGTTAGATAGATTCGAACCAAGCGAAAATTCTTCTGATGATTATGCCGAAACTGCTTCTCTGGCTGAAACGGTTAATCGGTCAAATATTCCGGCACAAATTTATACAGAAAAAAAGCCATCAGGCATAAATTTATCTTTTTTTGAAGATGATGCAGATGTCGGTGAACTCATCAGTACGGCCATTCATGATGAGAAAATAAGTTATTCTCCACCCGGGATTGAATTATTAAATGATACCGTTGTCGTCTCGAATGTTTCAGAAGACGAACTCAGAATGAATGCCCAAATACTACAGGAAAAACTTGAAACATTTAAAATATACATTGAAAACCTTACAGTAACTCCGGGTCCTGTCGTAACTCAGTACGAGTTTGTCCCTGCCCCGGGCATAAAAATCAGCAAAATCGAAAGTTATGCCGATGACTTGGCAATGGCATTAAAGGCAAAAGGTATAAGGATAATCGCACCAATTCCGGGGAAAGGAACTGTAGGTGTGGAAATTCCCAACTCAAATCCTTCCATGGTGACATTTTGCGATACCCTTAAGAATTCAAAATTCCACTCCACGAATTTTCCATTACCTCTTGTGCTTGGTAAGACGATTTCAGGCGAAGTCTTTATTGTTGATTTGGCGAAAATGCCTCACTTATTGATTGCGGGTTCAACCGGTTCTGGTAAATCTGTCGGTATCAATACAATTATTACATCACTTTTATATAAAAAGCATCCCTCAGAGCTAAAATTTGTTATCATTGACCCCAAAAAAGTAGAATTGCAACAATATACAAGGTTAAAGAAACATTTTTTGGCGATGTCACCTGACATACAAGACTTGATTATCACAAAACCTGAAGATGCGGTAAGTGTTTTAAAATCAACTGTACTGGAAATGGAAATCAGATATGATATTTTAGCTTCAGTCGGACAAAAAAATATTGTTGACTATAACCAGAAAATCAAAGAGCAAAAGATAAAAAGTACAAACGAAATCAAGCATAGGCCCATGCCATACATTGTTGTTATTATTGACGAGTTGGCCGACTTAATGCTAACTGCCTCTAAGGAGATAGAAGAACCAATAACTCGACTTGCACAAATGGCAAGAGCCGTAGGGATTCACTTAGTTTTGGCTACGCAAAGACCATCAGTTGACGTTATCACGGGGCTTATAAAGGCAAATTTTCCAGCACGAATAGCATACCTTGTGGCAAGTAGAATCGACTCTCGCACTATATTGGACATACAAGGAGCGGAAAAATTACTCGGTATGGGAGATATGCTTTGCCTACAACCCGGGAAATCGCAACCTATAAGAGTGCAGAACTCATTCATCACAACTGATGAGGTAGAAAGCATATGCGATTTTATTTTCGCGCAAAAGGGCTATTCATCACCGTATATGTTACCGAGTATTCTCGAAAAAACTGAGAAAAAAGTTATTGACCCGAGTGACCGTGACCCATTATTTGAAGAAGCGGCAAGACTTATTGTACGACACCAACAAGGTTCTGTATCGTTGATACAAAGAAGACTTAAAGTAGGTTATGCCCGGGCAGGTAGGATTGTGGATGAATTAGAGGCGGCAGGTATCGTTGGACCCTTTGACGGCAGCAAAGCCAGACAAGTATTAATTGAATCCGAAAGCGACTTGGAAGCTATTTTATAATTATATTGCGAAATGATTAATACTCTTAGAATTCAAAATTTCGTCCTGATTGATGAACTTGAAATTGATTTTTCGTCGGGTTTAAATGTTATTATTGGCGAAACGGGGTCAGGTAAATCCATGCTGGCGGATTCTTTGATATTGTTGTTTGGAGGTAGGTCATCGGCTGAATATGTACGTGATGGCTCGAGCAAAGCTATTTTAGAAGTCGAATTGAACTATGTTAGAATTCCATTAATTCATAAAATTTTACAAGAAAATGGTATCGAAAACTATAATGAGAACACGTTAATAATCAGACGCGAGATAAATCCAAAAGGAGTAAGCCGAAATTTTCTTAACGACAGCCCTGTAAATTTAACAGTTTTGAAATCAGTAGGTAGTTTAATCATAGATTTTCACGGACAACACGACCACCAATCACTGTTAGACCTAAATAAACACATTGACATTTTTGATTCAATTTATCATCAATATGACTCAATGGCTAAGTATCAATATTGCAGAAAAGAGTTAATAAGTCTGATTGATGAATATACAAGCTTACAAAGGCGTGAACATGATTTAAAAAGTAAACGCGATATCCTATCATACCAACTCAAAGAAATATTACAGATTGATCCAAAACCTTGTGAGGACTTGCTTCTTGAGGCAGAACTAAGCGTAGTCGAAAATGCTGAGCAAATTATATTGCAGTGTAATGAATGTTACGAATTACTTTTCAACTCGGAGGACTCATCGCAATCAACTTTAAGCAAGGCATCCAAAATTCTTGATAATTTATCCAAATTTGATAACCAATTCAAGCAATACTCGGAAGAAATTCTATCAGCTGAAATCATAGTCAAAGAAACTTCTGCTTATCTGAATGATTATTTAAGCAAGTTTGACTATAACGCCGAAAAAGTTGATGAAATAAGAAATAAGCTCTCAGGAATTAACCATTTGAAGCGAAAGTATGGAACAATTGAAGAAATCATTAAATTGAAAGAAAAAATCTCCGCCCAATTAGATGAATCGAATAATTTCCAATTTTTGCTCAATGAGATAAGTAATAAAATTGAAGCATTAAAGCACGAGATTAACACTATTGCAATTGAAATATCTTGTCATCGCAAATCAAATGCTGAAAAATTTGAAAAAATTGTGGGAGAGAAATTGCAGTTGATGGGCATCCCAAACGCCATATTCAAAGTTGCCATGAGTCGCATCCAAGCTGAACCAACTGATTTATTATCGATTAATATTGATGGGAAGGCGATTAGACTTTTAGAACAAGGCATAGATGAAATTGAATTCCATATTTCCACGAATATAGGCGAGAAACCAACTCCACTTACGGATGTGGCTTCCGGTGGTGAGGTATCACGTATCATGTTAGCCATAAAAAGTATCTTAGCGGATAATGATGTTATTCCAATATTGGTCTTTGATGAAATTGATACGGGTATTAGTGGAAGAATAGCCCAAAAAGTTGGCATTGTCATGAAGGAATTGGCAAAATATCACCAAATTATTGCTATAACACATTTACCTCAAATTGCCGCTTTGGGAGACAGATTGATTTTAGTGAAGAAATTCGAAAATAATATTAGAACATGGGTTGAATCTCAAACCTTAGATGAGCATGAAAAGGTCAACGAAATTGCGAAAATGCTTAGTGGCGAATCTGTTTCCGAAGCGGCTTTAGAAAGCGCTAAAGTACTAATTAATTCTACTGTATAACGATGTATAGTCAAACTTTTTTATCAAAAGATGAACTGGAGCAGGTTTTACATAATAAAGTAAATCTGCTTGAAATCAACCGAATAATGAGCGCTTACGATATGGCTGATCGGGCTTATGCCGATAAAAAAGCTATGGATGGCTCATTTTATTTTTTCCATGTAACAAGAGTATGCAAAATACTGATATATGAATTGAACATATTCGAACCAGAAATGATTATTTCGGCTTTGCTTCATGATGTTTATAAGAAAGTTGATGATATAGGCCCCGAAATAATTATTTACAATTTTGGTCCTTATGTTGCTTATTTGATGGATTTGTTACAAAAAGACTTTGACTTTGTCAAAAATCATACTGTAAGTAATATCACGGCAGACACACTTAGAATCCCGGAAGACGACTATATAATATTGATGCTAAGTGAGCATTTAGATAATTTCAGATGCTTGGATGTAAACATTAGTTTCAATCCCGTCAATTATATTTTGAATGTCACTCAATCATTAATAAGTAAAGCCAATGAAACTGACAATCAACATGTAAATTATCTCCTATCAGAACTAAAGCGAGAGCGAAATAAAATCTTAGGATGAGGATTCGGCACCGCTTAACAGATAAAGATTACCTTTACGATAAGCCTCAATGACTATCAAAAGCGATGCAAACAGCGTAGATAGAAAAATAGATAAAACCAACATCAAAGACCTTCGTGGTGATGTCTTTTTCTCTGAGGGGATTGCTTTATCCAAAACTTCAATTACCGGAACATCTCGATTTTCCTGTATTGCTTCTTGATGCTTTTGGGTTTCCAAGTACATTATAACTTGTTCGAGTATCTTTCTCTCGCGGAAAAGTTCGGCATATTCTCTAAAAAGTGTTGGTACTTTATCAAGTGAAATCGAAAATGCGTCGGTCGGCGTCAATCCACCGTATTGAATTTTTGAATATTGTTCTTTAAGTAAATTGACTTGGTTTTCATAATACGAAATTTGTGGAGAAGCAGGATTAAACTGTAGTTTAGCAAGATTTAATTCCAGTTCGGCTTGTACAAGTAAACTACCAACTTCGACTGCTTGAGCTACTATGGCTTGAGTCTGTTCATCAATAGCAAGCACTTTATTCTTCAATTGGAATTGCTCTATTGCCGTTGCAACGGAATCTAGCTTAGATTTATAGCCGATTAGCTCGGATTGAATATATTCTCTTGATTTCCTTGCATTAGTCATCGTACGACTTTTGATGATGTTATCCAAACCCTCAACGGCAAGATTTGCCATTGCGGCAGAAATTTCCGCAGCTTTACGTTTATCATCTTCAGACGGGAAAAAACTTGTTCTATAGATAGTATAAATGTAAATTATACCTGTTTTATCAACATTTATATCTATGGAACTTCGAACAAAATTCTCTATATCTTCTCTTTTCATTTTCGCAAATTGTGGAAATGAACGCAAATTTAAGCCTTCAATTATATGCTCGATTATGCTTCTACTATATAAAATTTCGCCAAAAAGCTTTGATTGGTCTGATTGAGAAACCCCAGGAATACTCAAACCGCCCGTGAAATTTTGTATAAAACTGGATAGACCTCCTGCCGGGCTGTCTTTTGTTGGTGGAAGTAAACTTGATTGTGCTGAATAAGAATTAGGCATAATAAAAGAATAAGCTACAACTATGGCACTTATGCCTAATATCCATGCCAATAGTCTAACTATATTAAGTCTTAAAATTTTGAAGATAGCAAAGAATGATATTTCTTCTTTTTCGGGCAATAATTTCATATTTACCTATTTATATTTGTTATCGCAATCACAACGCCAGCAATAGTCACAAGTTGAGTCACAATGGTGAGCGTCATTGTAAATACTTCCATGAATGTAATTTCAGTTTCTGTCGGTACAAGAATAACGTCACCTGGTTCGAGTTGATACAATTTGGCGCGACTTGCAAGAAATTGACCACCTCTTGGTTTATTGACTAAAGTTTCATCTACGTCAGCTCGATAGGCAAATCCCCCAGCCAGCGCAATATAATCCATATAGCCGTACCTTGAGTCATATTTCACTTTGCCCGGATTATTAACTCTACCTTGGACATTAATGAATTCATTCTTCTTGGGCACAACGATGGAATCTCTTGATACAACTAGTACATTTTCCTGTGAATCGGGATTATCCATGATGGCATTAAAATTAATTGATATGACCCCGCGTTTTTCGTTGATTTTTGCTTGAAAATATCTCAATTCGGTTTTAGACATTTCGGAAGGCAAAACTCTCTTCAATCGCTCTAATTCAGGGTCTAATATTTCCAAATCCCGTTGGCGTATAAATTCGGTATTTTCAATCGAGGCGTCCTCAGTAAATCCGCCTGCACGATTAATAACATCAAGAACCTTGTCAGTGTCATCATTTATTGCGTATTTACCGGGATATTTGATCTCACCTTCAATCACTACGTAGTCCAATTCACGCAAGCCATGCTTCTTGCGAATATAGACCCTATCGCCCGGATATAATTGAAAATCATTAGGCAATAGCTGACTACTAAACAGTATATCCCGCCAACTCGTGAGATTTAAAATTTTCTTATCAAGTTTATCACCATCAATTATCCGAACGAACTCGACCGAATCTAATAATGAAAAGTTATTGAAGCCCTGACCGAATTTCATAAGGGTAGATAAGGAATCGCCTTCGACATATTCAAATTTGCCTGGCGCATGAACTTCGCCGTGAATTTCTATCATATCACGCTGATTTTTGGGAGGTATTCTAATCAAGTCTCCCCCAAGTACAGTAGGATTTGAATTTTGGTCCCCAAACATGAAGTACTTCATTAAGTCAACATTGATTACTTCATCACTATCGTATCTATGTAGCTTAATCAAACGTTCAGAAGACTCAAACTGAAGACCTTGCGCCTTGTCAATAACCTCTGAAACTCTATCTACAGCTGTTGCAGGAACCGAAACGGGTTTAGGAACTGTACCACTGACAATAACTTTAAATTCTCTGAGCTTGGTCAAAGCCACATCAATTTTCGACGTGCGAATATATTTTCGGATTTGCTCTTGTATTGCATTTGTAGCTTGAGTCAAGGTTTTGTTTTTAACATCGACCGTGCCGGCTCCTTTGATAATTATCTTGCCTTCGGGTGTTATCTTCGCTTTGTCTTCAAGGATTTCATTTGTAATGATTGAAATCGTAAACTCATCACCGGGGCCAACAACATATATATCGGGATTAATTTCTCTTTCAAGTAGCCCTCTACTCTCTTTTAGTAAGTTTTGGACGTTTTGAACTGCTAAGGTATCAATTGAAGTCTTAGTAGCCCCGGATAAGCGTCCTTTTTCAATTTGTTGAGCACTTCCGTAATATAGATTGGTGATAATTGTAACAATTATCGCAAAAACCGTTATTCTCATTATCGCATGCGAAAAAAAATAAAATCAAATATAGAAAAAAAAATGTACTTGGCAAAGACATTTTACTTTTCCACGCTAAATAATTCGTAATACGATGTTGTATATTTTAAAAAAAATTCTTACTTTAATTTTTTGCCGAATTAATTAAATAAAAATTAATAATTAAGAACATGGGTTACAAAATAATCGAGTTAAAAATGAGGACTGATTACACAACTGAAGAGTTGGAAGATGTAATTCGTAAAGTCCTTAAAGTTAGAGAATTTTCTTACAGCATCGAAAAGCAAAGCTTAGATGGCAGGAATGTTAAGGAAATTCATTGGGTAGTCAGGGTCGGAGTTCAATCTCACGAAATAGACAATAACTTAGAACCTCATATCGAAAAACTTGACATTCCGTACAAAAAAAGAAACAAGCACGTTGTGGTTGTAGGCAATGGTCCGGGTGGTTTTTTTGCATCATATGTATTGATTCAGGCTGGGTTTAAGGTTACTATGATTGACCAAGGCCCAGAAGTATTTTCCAGGACCAAAGACATCAAAAATTTCGAAAAAACCGGGATACTTAACCCTCGCAGTAATTACGCATTCGGAGAAGGTGGTGCCGGTACTTTTTCCGACGGCAAACTTACTTCAAGAACTAAATCAATCTTAAAAGAGAAGAAATTCATCTTTGATTGCTATATTCAGGCTGGTGCACCCGAGGAAATCAGATATCTTTCAAAACCACATCTTGGAAGCAACTTATTGATAAAAATTGTTCGTCACCTGAGAGAGGATTTTATTGCCCGCGGCGGTAAGATGATTTTTGAAAACAAAATGACTGATATAAAAACAAAGGGACCAAAGGTATTATCTATAGAAACTGAACAAGGTGTAATCAATGGAGATTATTACATTTTTGCGATTGGTCACTCATGCTATGAATCCTATCGGTTGTTGATGTCGAAAGGTGTAATGTTCCAGCTGAAGAACTTTGCCATTGGCACACGAGTTGAACATCCGCAGGAACTCATCAACAAAGCAAAATGGCAGGTACCTATTTTACCAGGTGTGAAAGCGGCTGACTACTCTCTCACTTATAATTTTCGTGATGCAATGACTGTTTACTCGTTTTGCATGTGCCCGGGAGGTATGGTAGTACCTGCTCCACCGGAACCGGGACTCAACATAGTAAACGGCAGAAGTAATTATAAAAGAAATTATCCTTTCGCAAATTCAGCTATAGTTGCAGGACTTAATTTAGAAAGTCTTTTAGGGAGAGAAGTAAGTCCCGAAGAAGCATTAGCATGGGTGCTGGCAATTGAAAGAAAGTTTTATGACTTTACCAACAGCTACAATGCGCCTGCAGTGAATGTCAAAGATTTCTTAAGATTCAAAACAACTTCTGTTTTTGGGCCTACAAGCTATCCATTTGATTTGGTTACTGCTGAATTTCGAGAATTATTCCCGAAAGAGGTAACAAACTCAATGATGTATGCGTTGAAAGACTTCACACGTAAAATTAAAGGCTTCGAAGAAGGAACGTTAATGGGACTTGAAAGTCGAACTTCTTCACCAATTCAACTAATTCGTGACGGAATGAAATGCGCGGGGTTTGATAATTTATATGTCGGTGGTGAGGGCTCGGGTTTAGCGGGCGGTATAGTCAGTTCAGGCGCTGATGGTATTAGATGCGCTATGGATATAATTGCAAACAACTAAAATTATTTTCTTTTCGAGAACAGGTGCCATTTGTTCTTTCGTATCGAAGGGTCGGTAAGTTGTGGTGAAACTCCACCACTTACGAACCGAACATCTTCTATTGAATAAAAAGCGTTTGGATTATATTCTTTAATGTATTCTATTATATCGTTAGTTAAAGACCTCTGAATAACAAGGAATAGTACGCTCACCTTACCATTGATTCCTTCGGCATCTAAAACAGTCACGGGGTAATTATTCTCTCTGAAATCTGCGACAAGTTTAGTTGCGTCTTTGTGTGTTATAACTCTTACAATGACATACCCTAAGGAGAATTTCTCATCCAAAACCATGCCTAAATATGTGCCGGTAGCAAATCCACCCGCATAAGCGATATAGTAATATAAATTGTTTAGATTCTGCATTATTTGGCTTACTGCTAATATCCAAACTAAAGATTCTATAAACCCAAGCATCGGAGCCAGCTTTTTGTATCCTTTGCCAAGAAGAATGATTCTTAATGTACCTATACTAACGTCCATCACTCTAGCAAGAAGAATGAGTAAAGGTATAATAACCCAAGCAGTAAAAGACTCGCCAAATATATCAGATAAATTCATTGACACTTTGTATCTAATTGAAGATGCAAAAGTACTATGTTTAATATCATCAGACAAATAATCATAAAATTTATCCAATATTATTGTATTAAATGATAATGGCATATATTTGTATATGGTAAATTCCCAAAATGATTAAGATTTTGATTTATGTTGAATGAATACCCAAAATTGTTATTACCGAACATTCCGGAACTGCATAGAATAGAAGTTTATACAGCTAATAACGGCTATAAAGCCGCAGCAAAAGCATTCAAAATGACTTCTGACGAGGTAATCAGCGAAGTTAAAGCTTCCAAGCTTAGAGGCAGAGGTGGAGCTTGTTTCCCGACAGGGCTTAAATGGAGTTTTATGCCAAAATCAAACGACAAACCAAAATATTTGGCAGTAAACGGAGATGAATCAGAACCGGGATCTTTTAAAGATCGCCAAATTTTTGAATACAATCCCCACCAGTTGATTGAAGGTATATTGATTGCTGGCTATGCAATGAATTTGAAAGCCGCATATGTATATATTAGAGGTGAGTATCATAAGTGGGTTCGATTATTTCAAGCCGCGGTTGATGAAGCATACCGTAAAGGTTACGTAGGCGAAAGAATGAAAACTACATTCGGTATCGATTATCAAATGGAGATATTTGTCCACAAAGGAGCAGGTGCATACATTTGTGGTGAGGAAACATCGCTCATGAACTCTTTGGAAGGTGACCGAGGTTATCCGAGGTTTAAACCACCATTTCCCGCTCAAGTCGGTTTATGGAAAATGCCCACAACTGTTAACAACGTAGAAACGATAGCCACAATCCCCCCTATTATCAATATGGGCGGCGAGATATATTCAAAAATCGGTGCTGAGGGTCATACAGGCACCTTACTTTTTGGCGTAAGTGGTCATGTGAACAAACCCGGAGTTTATGAACTCCCAACTGGTATTCCATTGAAAACACTCATTTACGATATTTGTGGAGGTGTCCTCGGCAATAAGAAAATCAAGGCAATCATTCCCGGTGGCTCATCTATGCCACCTTTAAGAGGTGATGAAATTGATAATGTGCTGATGGATGAAGAATCGCTAAAAAAATACGGTACCCATATTGGTACAGCAGGTGTTATTGTAATGGATGAGGACACTGATATAGTTGATGTTACTTTACGTATTGCTCATTTCTATCACCATGAATCTTGTGGTCAATGTACGCCTTGCCGTGAAGGTTGCGGATGGATGGAAAAAGTATTAAAACGCTTAGTGAGTGGTGATGGTACAAGAAAAGATATTGATTTATTGTTATCAATTTGCGATAATATCGAAGGAAATACAATTTGTGCTCTAGGTGATGCCGCCGCTTGGCCCGTGCGTGGTTTTATCAAGAAATTTCGTGAAGAATTTGAAAACAAAGTGAATGCCACGCGAACTTTTGTCGCTCCAAATGTTGTCCACGGCAGAAGACCAACAAGCGAAACATTAATCTTCGAAACCTCATAAATCATGAACATCGGAATTTTCGGCGGAAGTTTCAACCCGATACACATCGGTCACATGATAATTGCCGAAAATTTCTATTCTCAGCTCGAACTCGATAAAGTATTATTTGTACCAACTTGTATATCGCCCTTTAAAACTATCCAAAATAAAGAAATATCTGATGATATAAGACTTGATATGGTCAAAAATATCGTTAATAATGACGCAAGATTCGACGTCGATGATTATGAAATTAAAAGCGGTGATATATCATACACCTACAACACGATTTCGTATTTAAAATATAAGTATCCTGAATCGAAGTTTTTCCTATTAATCGGCAAGGACAATTTAAAAGATATGGATAAATGGCATAATTTTGAAAAGTTACGTGAAATGGTTTCATTTTGTGTGTCGGGAAGACTTGTTGATTCAATATATGAGCTAACAAAAATTAGTTATGTACAAATTAATTCTCCATTGATCGAAATTTCCTCATCCGACATAAGGGATAGGATAAAAACAGGGAAAAGTTTTCGGTATATGCTGCTACCGAAAACTTATGAAACAATAATTTCGGAGAATCTTTATAAGTAGTTTAGTACTTTTTCACATCAAAATTTGATAAAGCTCCATCTATTGTAATGGTGATTTTCTGTTTCCAGTCATCATAATCTTCTGTATAGAACACGCCTTGTTCAGTACTGATGAAATCTTTGAATTGAGTTGATGATAGAGTTGTTCTGGTGATTATTTTACATCCTGCGTCTCGTGGGATCCATATTTCGAAATTTGCCGCCCCCGAGTTTATTTCGATATTTGAATCGGAAAGGTTGCCCAATGTTATATTAAAATCAGATGCCCCTGCATTAATATTAAGATTTTTCAATAAAACATCTTTAAAGTCTAATTTGACATTCGACGCACCTGTTTTAAGATGTAAGTCCCATACATATACCTGCCCAAGTAAAATTTCCATGGTTTTAGAATCTCCAGACTTTGTATCAGTGCCACTAAAACTGTAATAGATGGTTGAATCACGAATTTCTTTGTGAACATCTGAAGAAGCATGATAAGATACAATTTTAAATCCCGTGTTGCCAACTGATGTAAACTGAAATTGACCAACGCCGCCTGAGAAATCAAGTTCAGCAAATTTGATTGAATCAATAAAGCTATCTTCGTAGCTTTTCAAGAATGACTTGTTTTTCGTGATATTTATGGTTTTGTCAATATTTATGTCCATAAATTTGTTGCTTATAGATATATATATTGAACCTAACAAAAAAGCCAGCATTATACCTGAGAGCGTCGCCAAAACAAGTTTGGCAATATTGTTTATTTTTAATAGTGCAACACCCCAAACAATAAGCAAAATTGGCCAGTAAGTAATAACTCCTGAAAACTCAGGAATGGGAAACCCAAAATTAATAGCGAGGAAAAACAATCCTAAAAAAATCAGGAAAGAACCTATGAATAATGCTCCTGCCTTCATAAGAAGTTTCCCTCACTCCGACGTTTATATGAACCGTAGAGCAATGACGCACCTATAACAATCAATATCAGTGGCCATACATATTTGAATTGAATCCAATCGGTCACTTTATCTGTAAAAATTATTACTCCTAAGCCAATAAGAAAGATTCCTGCTATTATCTTTCGGTCGGCTTTCTTTTTGGTGGTATGCAAATCAGCATCTTCACTTAAATTATCGTGTTTATCATTATTGAAGTCGTAGTAATATTCTAACTCGTCTGGATTCTCCGGTAAAATTATCCAAAGTAGTATATATACTATTATGCTGACTCCCCAAGCAAACGCAGTTATTATAAACAGCACTCTCACGATAACAGGGTCAATGTCGAAATAGTCTCCAAGACCACCTGCGACGCCGCCTATCATTTTACTTTTTCGTGATTTATATAATCTTTGTGCCATTTGTTACATTAACTAAATCATTAATTAAAACTTTATACACTACACAATACGTTAGCAACAAATATAATGTTTCGTTTATAACACAAAATACTAATTTGATTTTGAGATATAATGATTTTTAATTAAATTGGAATATGTTACATATTACAAATATTTTAATTAGATATGACAAACACTTTGAGACAACAAATTGGGCAAATCGGGGCTTTTAATTTGATGAAAATTCGTTAATTTGTATCTCAGTAATGTGTTAATAAAAATAAGTTTTTTCAATTTTATCGGTAGGGAATATGAGCTTCTTTTCAATCAATAAATCATTTAAGGGTGGTGTTCATCCCGATGAACACAAAGATCTTACCGAGCACTTGGTATTTGAAACAATGCCGATCCCGAATGAAGTAATTATACCTTTAGCACAACATTTGGGCAAACCTTCGAAATTGCTCGTAAAAAAGCGTGACATGGTGAAATCAGGTCAGATAATTGCTGAACCCGATGGGTTTATCTCATCTCTGATTCACAGCCCCATTACAGGTAAAGTAAAAGATATTGGTAAAAATGCAAGCGTTGGAGGCAAACCGTTAGAATCAGTTACTATTGCTGCCGAAGGAAATGATGAAGTCCTTTATCTGGAAGCATTAGACCCGGAAACTGTAAGCTCCGAAACTATTATCCAAAGAGTCAAAGATGCAGGTATTGTAGGACAAGGGGGAGCGGCATTTCCGACGTATGTGAAATTAATGCCTCCCAAAGACAAGAATATTGAACGCCTTATCATAAACGGAGCTGAGTGCGAACCATATTTGACACGTGATTATCGTTACATGGTCGAAAGAACTGAAGCACTAATAATAGGTATTAAACTCATCATGCGTGCTTTGGGAGTTAAAAAAGGTATCATTGGTATTGAAGATAATAAACCCGAAGCTATCGCCAAACTTAAGGAAACATTGACTAAGCATCCTGAAATCAAACTTGAGGTCCTTAGAACAAAATATCCTCAGGGAGCGGAAAAAATGTTAATCAAAGTTGCAGTGAATCGCGAAGTTCCCCCGGGCAAGTTACCATTGGATATTGGTGTTGTTATCCAAAACATTCGTACTGCTGTTTCAGTTTATGATGCAGTAGTCAAAGGGGAACCACAGATAACAGCCGCTTTAACCGTTTCAGGTTTTGGCATAGTAAATCCCAAAAATTTGATTGTTAGAGTCGGTACTACGATACAAGAGGTCTTGGATTTTTGTGGCGGAGTGAACGATGATGCAAAAAAAGTCATTGTCGGTGGTCCCATGATGGGCGTTGCTCAATACGATTTAAGCGCTCCCGTTCAAAAAGCAACTTCTGGACTATTGGTACTTACTGAACCCGAAATGCAACATAATCAGGAAACTAACTGCCTAAGGTGTGGCGCTTGCGTTGATGTTTGTGCATTAAATCTTATCCCAAAAGATTTGGCAAGATTATCTAAAGCAGGTAGATTAGACGAAGCCGAAGCATTAGGAGTTACAGTTTGCATGGAATGCGGGACATGTTCTTATAATTGCCCTGCAAATATTCCGCTTGTTCAATGGATTAGATTAGGAAAACAGAGAGTAATTAATATACAAAGAAACAGACAAAAAGTTGGTTGATTTTTTTTTTTTGCAAAAACACAAACAAACAACATGACAGAAGTCAGACAAATAGTAAAGACAAAGTTAGAACTGGCAAGTTCACCACATGTACACACAAAAATGTCAACAGGGCGAGCCATGCAAATGGTAATTTTAGCCTTGTTACCAAGCACATTATCGGCTGTGATTTATTTCGGATTGCATCAACTACTGATTTTTTTAGTCAGTATAGCTGTTGCAATGGTCACGGAATATGCAATCAAAAAAATTCGTAAGCAAGCCAATACTTTATATGACGGAAGTGCCTTTCTCACGGGAATGCTTCTGGCATTGATTTTACCACCGAGTTTCAGTTTAGTCTTTACGGGATTAGGTGCATTTGTTTCGATTGCTTTAGGGAAGGAAATATTCGGCGGAATCGGTTACAATATCTTTAATCCGGCATTAGTAGGCAGGGCATTCCTGCAAGCCGCATTTCCCGTTCCGATGACAACATGGACTCAAACAAATTTTAATGTTGATGCTGTTACAGCCGCAACGCCCTTAGGTGGATATAAATTTGACGGAGTAGCCGCAGATTTAAGTCAAATGTTCATCGGCAATACCAGTGGCTCTCTTGGAGAAACTTCAGCTATAGCGATCCTTATTGGAGGTATTTTTTTAATAGCTGTTGGCATCGTAAATTGGAGAATCCCTGTATCAATGATATTAACCTTGCTTGTTTTTGGAGGCATTATATGGTTAGCATCTCCTAAAATCTACATCAACCCAATTTATCACTTAATAGGCGGCGGATTTTTATTCGGTGCCTTTTTTATGGCAACAGACTGGGTATCATCACCAATAACAGCAAAGGGAATGTGGATTTTCGGTATTGGTATTTCATTGATAATAATAGTAATAAGAGTTTTCGGTGGAATACCCGAAGGCGTCATGTATGCAATTTTATTCATGAATGCTTGGGTACCACTAATTAATAGATATACAAAACCAACTATTTTCGGAGCAAAGAAATGAATACGGCAGTAAAAATGCTAATAACTCTCGCCGCAGTTGGCGTAATTTCCGGAGCTTCGCTATCGCGAATAAGTAATTGGGCTGAACCCAAAATAGCTGAGCATAGAAAACGCGATACTGAAAAGGCAATATTCATGGTTCAAAAAGATGCAAAGTCATATCGCAAAGTCGAAGATGCACCATTCGAACTCTATGAAGTATTCGATATGGACACTAATAAAATCGGATACGCTCTTCCCTATTCCGGAAACGGGTTCCAGGGTAAGGTAAGAATAATGATTGGAGTTGACCTTGAAATTACAAGGATCCTTGCCATTGAAATATTAGAACAGGTTGAAACTCCTGGTTTAGGTACAAAAATTACAGAAGAACCTTTTACAAATCAATTTGTAAATTTAAATTGTAATCCCAAAATCGAATCGGTCAAAGGCTCTCCTCCTTCAAAGGACAACCAAATACAAGCCATAACGGGAGCAACTATTTCGTCGGTTGCAGTTGTAGACATTATGAATAACGGATTAAACGAATTGCGTAAATTCAAACAATCAGGGGCTTTGACATGGCAAAACAACTAAGTTTATCCCAAGAATACATGAAAGGTGTATGGGACCAAAATCCCGTACTCAAACAAGCGTTAGGCCTGTGCCCAGTGTTGGCAGTAACTGTTTCGGCTATAAATGGTATTGCTATGGCATTGGCTACGACATTCGTTTTGGTGTTTTCAAGCATCATAATTTCAGCAATACGAAAATTAATACCAACTCAAGTACGCATTGCTTCATTCATACTAATTATTGCAACTTTTGTTACAATTGTGGATTTAGTTATGAAGGCACAGTTCCCCGATTTGAGTAAATCCTTAGGTCCTTATATCCCGCTGATCATCGTGAATTGCTTAATTCTTGGACGTCAAGAAGCTTTTTCTTCAAAAAATCCTCTTCAAAGAACTTTGATGGATTCACTGGGAATGGGAACGGGATTTCTGATTGTTCTTTTCGTTTTGGGTGGCATAAGAGAAATTTTAGGCGAACGTACTTTGTTGGGCATTCAAGTTTTACCTGACATATACGAACCTTGGCTTGTAATGATTTTACCCGCAGGAGCATTTATTACTCTCGGTTTCATGCTTGGTTTTTCGAATTATTATACTATGAACAAAAAGGAGAAAACTCATAAGGCAATAGTTGAAACCTATCTAAAGAGCAAGTCTGAACGCCTTGCACAGCATAGAGCCGAAGTCTTGGCTCAAGAAAAGGCGGCAATGGAAGCAAAAGCCAAAGCCAAACAAGATGATAAGTCTGAAGACAAAAACAAATCATAGGATATAACAATGGAAATAATATTAATATTTTTATCTTCGGCAGTTGTTAATAACTTCGTATTAGCATACTTTTTGGGTATTTGCCCATTTGTTGGTGTATCAAGTAAGCTTTCATCAGCTTTTTCGATGGGAATGGCAACTACCTTTGTTATGACAATTACGGCAATAGTTTCGTGGTTAATATATAATTTAGTCCTAATCCCAAATAGTCTTGAATTCCTTCAATACGTCTCGTTTATATTGGTAATTGCGTCACTAGTACAGTTCGTAGAAATGTTCGTTAAAAAAATAAGCCAACCATTATATAGGGCACTTGGTATATTTTTGCCATTGATAACCACAAATTGCGCCATTTTGGGTCTTGCATTATTCATAGTTCTTAAAGAGTATAATTTCATTGAAAGCATTTTCTATGGACTAGGTGCAGGTATTGGTTTTACGATGGCAATTGTAATTATGGCTGGTATTCGTGAGGAACTTGAACTTGCCGACGTACCCAAAGCATTTCGCGGTGCACCGATAACAATGATTGTAGCAGGTATACTGGCATTGGCGTTCATGGGATTTGCAGGTATGATTTCAGTATAATATGATGAAAATAACTTTTATATTGTTACTTGCCGTTATATTGCTTGGATGCGAAAATCAAAGCAAGAGAGAGCCTTTTACGCGCTCGACTATTTCCATGGGCACTTCGCTGGAGATAAAAATTCATGACATTGATGAGAAAACCGGAATTGAGCTAACAAATCTCGTAGTAGAAGAAGCTCAAAGATTAAATGATAAATACTCCACTTATAAAAACGATAATTTTATGGCTTGGCTGAATAATTCAACCGATGATATTATTGAAGTGGACTCCGAAACTTACTTTTTGCTGGAAAAATGTGATGAAATCCATAGACTTACTAAAGGTGGATTCGACCCTGCCGTCGGTAATATTATTGACTTACTCGGATTTGAAAAAGGTACACCCAATCTCCCGCCAAAAGAACAAATTGATAGCGTTTTAAAAGAAGTCGGATGGAAGCATATACAACTCATAGGCGATAAGAAATTCCGGAAACATGCTCATATTAAGCTGAATTTTGGCGGTATCGTAAAAGGATATGCAGTTGACAGGATGTATGATATTTTAGATTCTACAGGAATTAAAGAGTTTTTAATAAATTTCGGCGGTGAAGTCAAAGCAAAAGGTGATAATTGGTCGATAGGGATACAACATCCACGAGTAAAGGAAGAATTACTGGGAATTTTAAAGCTTAATCGCTACGGTTCAGCTACTTCTGGCGATTACGAACGATTTTTTAAAAAAGGTAATAAAAGATATCATCATATAATTAATCCTGTAACGGGCTACCCATCTGACGAATGTATGAGCGTCACAATTATTTGTGAAAGTATGACTGACGCTGATGGTTACGCGACAGGTGTGTTCGTTATGGGTACTCGAACCGGACTTGAGATTATTGAATCAATTCCCGAAATAGAAGGTATGATAGTAGATACGGCTGGAAATGTATTTAAATCAACAGGATTTGATAAATATTTTAGGAGTAAATAAATGGAACCAACATTAATTTTAGCGATTGCCACAATGGGCGGCTTAGGATTATTTTTTGCCGCCGGTTTAGCTTTCGCCGATAAAAAACTACGCGTTGAGGATAATCCCTTTGTTATTAAAATAAACGATGTGCTGCCCGGAGTAAATTGTGGCGCCTGCGGTAAAGCTGGTTGTTATGATTTTGCGGTTAATGTTGCTGATGGTAAAGCATCCGTAACAGGGTGCCCCGTTGGTGGCTCGGAAACAGCCAAAGAAATCGCAATGATTATGGGGGTCGAAGCATCTGATTCCGAAGTTAAAAAGATCCCACGCATACTTTGCAAAGGTGGCAACAGTGAAGCTGTAAATAAAATGGTAGAGTATTACGGTCCGCTCAGCTGTGCAGCTATGGATATTGTCTCAGGCGGTGAAAAGCAATGTTTATACGGCTGTCTTGGAGCTGGCGATTGTGTCGAAGCATGCCCATTTGACGCTCTGGTAATGAATGAAAATGGTATTCCCGAAGTAGTTCCCGATTTATGCACAAGTTGTAGTATTTGCGTTAAGTCTTGCCCAAGAGACATTATTGAAATGCACCCGATTGACCAGACTGTTTTCGTCTTTTGTAGAAATCAGGACGATCCCAAAACAGCAAAAGAAGTTTGTAATGTGGCTTGCATTGCTTGTGGTATTTGTGCTCGTAAGTCTGATGGCGGAATTGAAATAATCAATAACGTAGGTGTGATTAACTACTCTCTTCTTGACGATACAAAAATTCCGTTTGAAAAGTGCAAGACGGGGGCAATTCAAAAGATTGACCTTGAATTAGACCTCGGAATTAAAATGAAGAGAAATTAAAATGGAAGAACTTCTCGAAACAGGAGATGTCATTTCTATTCAAGATGGTTTGGCAAAAATTCGTTTACATGCCAAAGAGAAATGTGGCGAGTGCAGCAGTATTTTCTGTGGTATCAACGAAAAAGGCGATAATATTCTGACCGCTCAAACCATTCCGGGAATTAAAGTTGGTGATTCGGTTACTATTTCAATTCGGGGCAAAACTCTTATTGCTGCGACAACGGTTTTATATGCGATACCACTAATTCTATTAACCATCGCTATTTATGTAGGCATCTATTCTTTGGGGCTTACAGAGATATTTGCCTTTGGACTGGCATTAATCGTGCTTGGCATTCATTACCTGATTGTTTATTTCACGGGAGTCTTATCCAAACAACAATCACAAATACCCAGAATTGTAAATATCGAAAAAGCATAGAGTTTGTTTACTAAAGTAGTAACATTTCCACGTTATTCTGAGCGTAGCGAAGAAGCCACAAAACCCGTCTCGTCATTCTGAGCGTAGCGAAGGAACCGCAAAAAACTTGATTCTTCACGGTTGCCTCAGAATGACGCTTTAAATTTTTTTTTATAAAGGTGTGACAAAATACATTTTGAATTGTTATTTGAAATTT